>JASHTZ010000214.1 GCA_030040295.1 Terriglobia bacterium
CATTGCCTTACCGGCCTTGTTAAGTGCTCGCCAATCCAACCATCTATCCTCGTCCGCTAGCCGGTACTTCACCGCCAAGTCCTCCCGCCGAACTCCACTCACTTTGGCGAATTTGAAAATCGTTTCCAGTCGCTGCTTGCCATCGAGGACTTGATACATGCCAGCGTCGTCGAGGTATAAAAAGATTGAGGGCACTGGATAGCCATCGAGGATCGTCTGAATGAACCGTCGCCGATGAAGCGGTTTCCAGACACTATCGCGCTGGAATGACGGATTTAAGTTCAGTTGCCGGTTCTCCTGAAGATTTATCAGATCCGTAACGGTCTTGTCGGTAAGGGTGTATGTGAGTGGTTCACTCATGTCGTCGCCTTTCCGCATGCGTTGCCAATCGGAAGATGAAACTGCTACATCGTAGTCTTCTTGGCGTTGTAAAACCGCAAGATTGGTTTGTAACTCTGCACCTCTTCGATGGCTGCCAATTATACGAGCAGGGAATTTCGAGAACAACGCTCGTTACCAAAAGGGACTTAGCTGCCGGGTCTGACTGATTATTGTTTCTTCTCTCGCTTTTGCTGCCGCCCCGCCGTGAAAGGGCCTGGCGCAGGGATTCACCTTCCAGAAACTCCATAGCGATGTAGTACGGCGTGCCGTCGTCAGCTTGTCCCGACTCGTAGACGGTGACGACGTTGGGGTGAGGTATGCGGCCCGTGGAAGCGGCTTCATCCCGGAATCGTTGGATGAAGTTAGGATGGTCCAGCAGCTTGCGGCTAAGAACCTTGAGCGCCACGGGACGGTTGCCGACTGCAATCTGCTCGGCCAGGTAGACCGCGCCCATTCCGCCCTCGCCCAGGCGACGGACGATTCGATAACGCCCCGACAAGACGGCGGCAAGCCGCGCCTCGGTTTCCATATTCAAGCCGCTGTACTTACATACGTCAGCGGAAACGCTGCATAGAACTTGGCCGCTTCCACCAGGTGGCGGATGGGGATTCGTTCCATGACGCTGTGGGCCACGTTTTCCTCACCCGGGCCGAAGCCGATGGTGGGCACGCCCATGATTCCCATGGAGCCCACGCCGTTGGTGCTGAAAGTCCACTTGTCCACCACCGGAGCCTTGCCATTCAGGGCGGCGTACGTGCTCACGCCTGCTTGCACCAGAGGGTGACTTTCTTCCAATACCCACGTTGGATAATACTTCTCCATGGGATAGCGCAAGCCGGTATAGCTGGGCACATCGTAGTTCAGAATCTCCACCTCCGCCCCTCGCGCGCTGGGCAGGGCCCTAACCTCCGCAATCGCGCTTTGCTTGGTTTCGCCCGCGGTCAGGCGCCGGTCAAGGTGAATGGTGCAGGCGCCGGGCACGGCGCAAAGCGAAGGTGACATGGCGCGAATGTCCGTCACGGCTATTGTGCCTTTTCCCAGAAACGCATCCACGCGCAGGCGCCCGTTCAGCGCTTCAATTTCCTTCAGCAGCGGAGTCATTTTGTAAATCGGATTGTCGCCGCGCTCCGGGGCGCTGGCATGGCACGAACGTCCGCGAAAATGCACTTCAATTTCCATGCGGCCGCGCTGGCCGCGATACACTTGCAGATTGGTGGGTTCAGTCAGCACAACGCAATCTGCCTCGATGCCGTCTTCCTTCAAAATGTACACCCAGCAGAGCCCGTCGCAGTCTTCCTCCTGCACGGAACCGACGACATAAAGCGTGTAATCTCCCGCGAGCCCCAGTTCTTTGATGATCTTCGCGGCGTAGACCAGGCTGGCCATTCCTCCGCGCTGGTCGCTGGAGGCACGCCCATAAACGAATCCGTCCTCAACCTTGCCTTTGTAAGGATCCCAGGCCCATTCCTTCGGGTCGCCCACGCCCACCGCATCCGTGTGCGCGTCCATCATGATAATTTTCTTGCCGGAGCCGATGCGCCCAAGGATGTTGCCCATCGGATCAACGCGGATTTCATCGAAGCCGACCTTTTTCATCTCGGCGTGAACGCGGTCGATTACTGGCTTTTCGTGGTTGCTTTCGGCGGGTATGGCCACGAGGTCACGCAGAAAGCTGACCATCTGCGGCTCGAAGGATTGAGCGAGTGATTCGATCCGTTCGTGATTGCGAACAATGGCCTCCGGTAGGTGCCTCATAATTTGGGCGAGACATTTCCTTTCGTTAGATTGGCCGTGAATTTTGGATGCCAGTCGGCGTATTCATCAAAAAGCTCTCACCACAGAGAACACAGAGAGCCACAGAGCAGGTTTTCTCTGTGCCCCTCTGTGTTCTCCGTGGTGCAGTCTTTACCATCGTCCAATAGGAAATCCAAATCAGATCCTCTTCAGCACGCCCTCTTCTCCCGCAAGCCCAGGAGCACATCTTCCGGCCGGATGGGGAGCCTGTGGAAGCGGACACCAATGGCGTGAAAGACGGCGTTGGCGACGGCGGGCGCCGGGGCGTTGATGGGGATTTCGGAAATGGACTTGGCGCCGTACGGACCCAATGGTTCCTCCGTTTCAACCAGAATCGTGGTGAGCTTGGGCATGTCTTTCGGACCGAGCATCTTGTAATCGAGAAACGACGGATTGATGACGCGGCCAAATTCATCAAGCACCATCTCTTCCGTCAAACCGTATCCCAGGCTCTGCGCCACGGCGCCTTCGCTCTGGCCTTCCGCCTGCATGGGATTAATGGCCACGCCGAGGTCCACGGCGGTCACCAGATGAAGCACTCGGATGAGGCCGGTTTCCCTATCCACCTCAACTTCTGCAAATTGCGCGCAGAAGGGCGGAGGGCTGTCGGTATTCCAATGCGAGGCGTTTTCCATCACCTGCACTTTTTCCTTGTACATGGCGTAGTACGCAAGGTCAGTCATGCTCACGGACTTCTTGCACTCGCACTTGGTCACCACCATATTGTCGCGGCAGGTGAGGTTATCCGCAGGGGTCTCCAGCATCTTGGACGCGATGCGCAGAATCTCCGCGCGCACTTTCTCTGCCGCTTTCTTCACCGCGCCGCCGGAAATGATGGTGGTGCTGGAAGCGTAGGCCCCCACGTCGAAAGGTGTGAAGTCGGTGTCGCCGGAATAGACAATCATTTTGTCGAGCGTGACGCCCAGCGTCTCAGCGCCAATTTGAGCCAAGACCGTGTCCGCTCCCGTGCCCAGGTCCGCCGCTCCCACTTGCAAATTGAAAGATCCGTCTTCATTCAGCTTGAGCGACGCCGCGGCCCAATCCACTCCGGCAATGCCGCTGCCCTGCATCGAACACGCCACGCCCACGCCGCGGCGCAGGTGGCTGTCGTGCCGTCGAGAAGAAAGCGCGGCTTCGGAATATTCCTTCCGCTTGCGCACCCAATCGATGGCCGCGGCGCCGCGGTCCAGGCATTCCGGCAGACCGCAGCTTCGAATGTGACGCGGAAGGCCCTTCTTGCCTTCGCCGAGCTCGGCGGATAGCGCGTCAATATCGCCCAGGCGAATCATGTTTTTCTTGCGCAACTCGACGGGATCGATACCCAATTTGTGCGCCGCCTCATCCATCACCGATTCCTGGGCGAAATAGCCCTGCGGGCAGCCGTAACCGCGGAAAGCGCCCGCCACCGGCGTGTTCGTATAGACAACATTGCACTCAAACCGCATGTTGGGCGTACGATAGATGGGAAGAACCTTGCTTCCCGTATTGCCCTGCACGGTGTTGGCATGGCTGCCGTAGGCGCCCGTGGTGGCGAGCACGCTCATCTTGTTTGCCACGAGCGTGCCATCGCGCTTGAATCCCATTTTGATGGTCAAAATTTGCGGGTGCCGGCTGCGCGCCATATAGAATTCTTCTTCGCGCGTGTATTCAATCTTCACGGGCCGGCGCGTGGCCAGGGCGAGGGCTCCGCAGATGTCTTCCAGCACCATTTCCTGCTTGCCGCCGAATCCCCCGCCGATGCGCGGCTTGATCACGTGCACACGGCCCACGGGAAGCTGAAGGATCATCGCCACCTGGCGGCGCGTGTGATAAGGCACCTGAGTGCTGGTGCGAATCACCAGGCGGTCGTCAGAATCGAGCCAACTGATGGTCACGTGCGGCTCGATGGCGCAGTGCTGTTGGCGTTGAGTGCGGTACTCGTGCTCGATGACCAGGTCTGACTCGCGAAATCCCTCTTCCACATTGCCGATTTCTTTCAGAATGTGCCCGGCCACGTTGTGCCGGGCGTCGTGAATGCCCGTGGAATCCGGCTCATCGTGGATCACGGGTGCTCCTTCCAACATGGCGACTTCAATTTCCAGGATGGAGGGCAGGATTTCATATTCCACTTCAATGAGACGCAATGCCTCATCAGCGATGGCACGGCTTTCCGCCGCCACGGCCGCTACGCGGTCACCTACCAGGCGCATCTTCGAATCGAGCAGATAGGTGTCGTAGGGCGAAGGCTCCGGCCAGCTTTGCCCCGCCGTGGTGTGGGGGACGCGTGGAACATCCTTATACGTCAGGACGGCGCGCACGCCCGGTAGATTCTTGGCCCTCGAGGTGTCAATGTGCTTGATGCGCGCGTGCGCGTGGGGGCTGGGGAGTATCTTCCCGTAGAGCATTCCTGGAATATGAATATCGTCGGTAAATGCCGGGCGGCCGGTAACGAGCTTGTACCCGTCGACCTTGTGAAGATTTTTTCCGACGACTGACCGGCTTGAATTCATTGCCTCTTCCTTGCTTGCCCTCGCGACCGTCCGGACTTTGTTCGAGCGCCGCTCAGCCCTGCCTCGCGGTTCGCTTGCGCCGCAGCCAGAACGGCTTCCACCGGCTTCAGGTAGCCCGTACAGCGGCAGAAATTTCCTGCCAGCGCTTCACGAACTTCAGCTTCCGTGGGATCGGGCCGCCCAGCCAGCAATGCCCTGGCGCTCAAAATCATTCCCGGCGTGCAGAAGCCGCATTGGACAGCACCGTGATCCAAGAAGGCTGTTTGAATCGGATCAAGTTTTCCGTCAGGAGCGACGCCCTCGATCGTCAGAATTTCGGTGCCCTCGGCCTGCGCGCCAAACATCAGGCAGGAATTAATCGGCTTGCCGTTCACCAGAACCGTGCACGCGCCGCATTCGCCCGTCTCGCATCCGCGCTTCACGCCGAAATAGGCCTCGCGACGAAGGACATCGAGAAGCAGGTCGCCAGGCGCGATGCTGAATCGCTTCGCCTCGCCGTTGATCGTGACCATGATGAGCATATCAACCATTCAGTGCGGTGGTTCGCAAACCAGCCCTGCAACTAATCCAGGATGGGAATTCCAGCGTGGCAGGCGCACTCACGCAAGGCGCGGCGCACCAGAACCGCGCTCATTTCGCGACGATAATTCGCGGAGGCGCGGCCGTCATTGATGGGGCTGACTTCGCCCATGGCCACTTCGCCGGCACGGGCCAGCAATTCCTCGCTCAAAGCATTTCCGATGAGCAGTTTTTCCGCCGCTCGCGCGCGCAGCGGCATAGGGCCCACCGCTCCCAAAGCGATGCGCGCCCACTTGATTCGTCCGCGGGAATCCGCTTGCAATCCCGCCGCCGCATTCACTAGCGCGATGTCCGTTTCGGTGCGTCCCAGCTTTTGGAATGACCAACCCCAGCGGCCCCCGCCAGGCAGAGCCGGAATCACAATCTCCTTAATTAACTCACCGTTCAAAACTGTTTGATGCGGGCCGATGTAGAACTCGGCCAGCGGAATTTTGCGTTTGCGGCGCGAGCCGTCCACCACAAGCTGAGCGTCAAGCGCCAATAAAACCGCAGCCGTATCGGCGGCGGGTGAGGCATTGGCAAGGTTACCCCCCAACGTCGCCATATTGCGGTTTTGAATCGACCCGCAAGTGGCGGCGGCCTTTGCCAGAATCCCACCCGCGAGTCTGCAGGTGATGGGGGATTTTTCGAGGGCCATCATGGTTGTCGCCGCGCCGATCGCGCATCCCCGGCGATTTTTGCGCACAAAATCGAGACCCAAATGGGTGACGTCGATGAAGAAACGGGGCGAGCGGTCAGCCCGCGTGACGATGTCCGTTGCACCGGCAACGATTGCCCCGCGTTTTCCTAACTTGCGGAGCAAAAGCAATGCTTCGCGAAGAGTGCCGGGTCGGTAAAAACACTCAATGTGATCAAACATTGGGGCGTATTCGGTTTTCGATTGAGGATGGTCGATTGTTGGCAATTGACCGTCGGCAATCGCAAAGGGTCAACGTGAAAGGCCTCAAGTATATCAAAGCAATGGGCGGCTTCCAACCATTTTGGCGGCGAACCGGCGATGCCGGGCGAGCACGGGTTCGATGGAAAGCGTGCGAAGGTCGCGATTCTCCACAACCACATTCCCTTCCACAATCAGTGTATGAACACGTGTGGGAGCGCAGAGCACCAGCGCCGCGGCCACATCCTCCGCGCCGCTGTAACCCACATCACGCAGATCAAACAGGGCGATATCGGCGCGCTTGCCCGGGGCGAGACTGCCGATGTCATCGCGCCCGAGGCAAGCGGCGCCTCCCACTGTTGCCAGGCGCAGCGCCTCCATGGCCTTCAAGGCCGCAGCGCCGTGCGCCAGGCGATTGAGCAGCAGTGCCTGGCGCGCCTCCGCCAACATGTGGGAACTATCATTAGAGGCGCTGCCGTCAACACCCAGGCCTACCGGCGAGCCCGCGCGGCGCAACGCCAGGACTGGAGCGACCCCCGAACCCAAACGCATGTTGGAGCTCGGGCAATGCGCCAGTCCTACGTGCGCGCGGCCCAGGCGCTTGATTTCGCGCGAATTGAAATAAATTCCGTGGGCCACCCAGGTGGTTTCCTTCAGCCAGCCGACGCCGGCCATGAAATCCAGCGGACGCTTGCCGAAATGCTTCAGGCAATAGTCTTGCTCATCGCGAGTCTCCGCCAGATGCGTGTGCATCCGCACCTGGTGGCGCTGCGCCATTGCCGCGGTCTGGCGCATCAGCTCCTCCGAGACGGAAAATGGCGAGCAGGGCGCAAGCGCAATCCGCAACATCGCTCCCGGCGCAGGGTCGTGATACTTCCGGATCAGCCGCTCGCAATCCTCCAGAATTGCATCTTCGCTCTGCACCACGGAATCGGGCGGCAGGCCGCCTTTGCTCTGCCCCACGCTCATGCTTCCCCTCGTGGGATGAAAACGCATGCCGATTTTCCGCGCGCCGGCGATTTCCGCATCGATCAAGCGGGTTTGGCCTCGTGGGAAAAGGTAATGATGGTCTGTAGTAGTGGTGCAGCCGGAAAGCATCAGCTCGGCCATGCCCACCAGCGCCGCGGCGTGCATCGACTCTTCGTCCAGGCGCGCCCACATGGGGTAGAGCGTGGTCAACCAGTCGAAGAGCTCCATGTCCGCGGCCGCGGTGCAGGCGCGCGTAAGCGTCTGGCACAGGTGATGATGAGTGTTGATCAGCCCCGGCAGCGCCACGGAAAACCGCGCGCTGATCGTGCGGTCAGCCCCCAACCCATTGGGTGGTTGTTTTCCGACGTGCTTGATTTCCCCGCCCTCGGCATAGATGAATCCCCCGCGGAGAACGGTTTCGCCAGCATCCATCGTGACGACCGTATGAATGTCCTTAATCAGTAGCGAGGATTGTGTGTGCGATGGCTTGGGCATGGCAATCGGACGGCTTGAATGAAGAGGGCAGCGCCGAATTCGTTGTTGGACCGATTCGCCGCCTACCCTAACTGTTATAGATATGATGATGGTCAGTGCTTTTCGACCATAGCTTCCACGTCCTTGCGCAGCTCCGCCTGGCTGCCCGGGCGGCTGTAGAACATGTGGCCGCCGGGGTATTCGTGCACGGCGACGCGCGTGGGATCGCCCATCACCGGCATTTGGTCCACGATCAGGATGGAACCCATGAAGGGGCAGGAGAGGTCGTTCCAGCCGTGCGCGATGATGACGCGCAGCTTGGGGTCGGCCGCCACTGCCTGCCGGAGATCCGGCACCGCACCGATGTGCAGGGCGCGGCCCTGGCGATCCCAGTTTTGCCCCACCTCATAGCTCAGCGTGTGGTAGCTGGCATCGGTTTTCCAGCCCACGACGCGGGTCACAAAATCCACCATGGCCATGGTGGTGGGCGCGATGATGCTTTCCAGCATCGGATCACCCACGCGTTGCTCCGGAGCGAAGGGGAAGGGATCAAATCCCGTCACGTTGGAGTCGTAAACGCTACCGATCTTGCCTTTGTCGCGAAACACTTCGCGCAGATAGGCGTCGGTCTCCAGCCGGCCGCCCGAGCGCCGCACGAACTCCTCCTCCAGTCCGGTCATCTGGGTGACTTTCTTGACGATGCGCGAGGTGGCGTCCGGGTCGGAGCGGCCTTTCATAAGGTCGGAGGCATATTCGCCGCGCGTGTAGGCGATCACCGGCGCCATGGCTTCCGGAGTCAATTTGTGCTCACGCTCGAGACGCGCCGCCGTAATCGAAGGCAGAGTCATCATCCAAGGAAGCGGGGAAACGTCCGCATTTTCGCCCATTGCGGGGCTCAAGTACGGCGAGACCAGAACGACTCCGTTCATCGCCACACCCAGCTCGGTTTGCAGATAGTGGGTGATGCGCGGGCCGCGATAGCCGCCGTAGCTCTCGCCCACCAGATATTTGCGCGAGCTCATGCGCCCGTTCGCCACCAGCCAGTCATAGATGATGCGCGAGAGGTAATGAATATCGGCGTCGGGGTTGTAGAACTGCTTCTTGGTCTCATCCATCGGGACCAGCGAACGGCTGTATCCCGTACCGATAGGGTCAATGAAAACCAGGTCCGTGAAATCCATCCACGTGCCGGGATTGTCGTTAAGCCTCGGCGGGTCGGACTGGCTCTCGCCTTCGATGCCGAATTCGATGTGCTTAGGACCGATGGCGCCGAAATTCAGGAACACGGACGCCGCACCGGGGCCACCATTCAACGCGAAGGTTACCGGCCGGTCCTGACCTTCGATCGTGTAGGCGGTAAAGACCACCTCGCCAATCCTTGTCTTCTTTTCATGGTCGAAGACGGGCAGCTTGCCGATGGTGACCGTGTAGTGAAGCGTCTTACCCTCGAGCTGCATGCTCTGAGCCGTGTGAGCGTCGGCGGGCAGCGGAGCTTCCTTGTCCTTATCGGCGGACTTGTCTTTATCAGCGGCCTTGTCCGAATCATGGCTCTCGGCGGAAGCGGGTTGAGGCATTGGCCTGCGCTCTTGTGCCGCGACATTTGCAGACCCCAGAATCAACATGAGCGCGGCGAGCAGTCCTGCGCCGGCCCGAGAAAGGCCAAAGTATCGTAAGTTGGTATTCATGCGGATAAAATACCACAAATCAGTTAATTTGCAGCAGGTCATTATCCTCGATTCAAGCCTCGTTCCTTCAAGATGTCTTCGAGGCCGGCGCCATCAGGCGGGATATCGAATGGCTTGGCGACTGCGGATTGCGCCCCTCGAATATCTTTCAACCCATTGCCGGTAACAATGGCAAGGACGCTTGCATTCCCACCGAAGATTCCTTCCTGCACGGCGCGTCGTACGCCGGCAACTGCCGTGGCGCCGGCAGGTTCCGCAAAAATTCCTGCCAGGCGCCCGGCCGACCTCATCGCTTCAAGAATCTCTTCGTCCTCAACGTTGATCATCGTGCCCCGGGAGGCCAGAACGGCCAGCACGGCCTTCTTCCAGTTCCGCGGCACGCCCACAGCAATGCTGTCGGCAAGGGTATGCGGCTCGATGGGCTTCAGGGCTTCGCCTGAGCGATAGGCTGTGGTAACGGGCGCCGCGCCGGCCGCCTGCACTCCGAGCATTTTCGGTGTGTGCGCGGTCAGTCCCAGGGTCTTCATTTCATGGAACGCTTTCCACACGCCGGCGATGGTGCAGCCGTCGCCCACTGAAACGGCCACCCAGTCGGGAACTTTCCAATCAAGTTGTTCGCAGATTTCCAGTCCCACGGTTTTCTTGCCTTCCACGAGATAGGGATTGATCGCGCTGTTGCGGTTGTACCAGCCCCACCGCTCGCAGGCGCGCTGGCACATTTGAAACGCATCTTCATAACTTCCGAGCACGCGCAAAACCGTGGCGCCGAAGATCAAAAGCTGTGTGACCTTGGGTTCTAGCGCGCGCTCAGGGACGAAAATCACGCTTCGCAGGCCGAGTGATGCCGCCATTGCCGCCAGCGACGAAGCCGCGTTCCCCGTGCTGGCGCAGGCGATAATCCTCTGCCGCTTCTCCCGCGCTTTTACCACGCCCACGGAACTTGCACGATCTTTCAGCGAGCCACTGGGATTTCGCCCGTCGTCTTTCAGGTAAAGAGTTTTCAAGCCCATCGCCCGGGCGAGCGTGGGAGTTGCGGTGACCGGCGTCCATCCGACTTGCAAGGCCGGAAGAACCGCGTCGCGACGAATAGGCAACAACTCGCGATACCGCCAATGCGAGTATTCGTGGCGCTTGGCGAGACTTTGCCGCGTCAAGCGTTTGGCAATCGCTGCATAGTCATATTGAACGTCGAGCGTGCCGGTTATTCCACACGCAGGGCACGTGTAGGGAACACGCGTGGAATAAACCGCGCCGCAGAAAACGCACTTCAATCCCGTTACGAATTCCAAGTGGTGATTCCTCTCCATCGCTCCCGTAGGTTATCCCGGCTTGCCAGACAAACCAACATAAATGGCATTCCTCAACCCCGGAGCATTTACCTATAATAGAAATTAATTCCACTGTGACGGAGGCTGACCGTTATGTTTCTCGAGAAATCCATCCTGCAAGCCCTTCCCAAGGTTTTGCTGCACGAACACCTGGACGGCTCCATGCGTCCACAGACCATCATTGAATTGGCCAAAGACGCCAGATACACCAAGCTGCCCACCACCGATCCGTCCGCTCTGGCCGACTGGTTTTTCCGCGGCGCCAATCGCGGCGATTTAGCCGGCTACCTTGAGGGCTTCGCGCACACCATCGCCGTGACCCAGACCCCGGAGGCGCTTGAGCGGGTGGCATACGAGCAGATGGAAGACCTGAAGAATGACGGAGTGGTTTACTTTGAGACGCGTTTTGCCCCGGTATTTCACACCAAGAAAGGCCTCACGCATCTGGATATCGTAACCGCCGTGCTCAAAGGACTCGAGCGGGGAGAAAGAGACTTCAAAATTCCGGCCGGCTTGATCATTTGCGCGATGCGGAATATGAAAATCTCCTTGGAGATCGCCGAGCTTGCCGTGGATTTCCGCGACCGCGGAGTGGTGGGATTCGACCTGGCGGGCGAAGAGGGCGGGTATCCCCCCAAGAAGCACGTGGACGCGTTTCATTATATCCAACGCCAGAATTTCAATATCACCGTCCACGCGGGCGAGGGATACGGAAAGGAATCCATCTGGCAGGCCATTCAATATTGCGGCGCGCATCGCATTGGCCACGGAACGCGGCTGATTGATGACATTGCTGTTGTTAACGGAACAAGCGTGAAGTTGGGTGGATTGGCGCAGTACATCCTCGACAAGCGCATTCCGCTGGAAATCTGCCTCTCCAGCAACGTTCACACCGGCGCTATTCCCACCTTGGCTGAGCACCCTTTCAAAGTCCTCTACCGGGAGCAATTCCGGGTCACGCTCAACACCGACAATCGCTTGATGAGCCGCACGAGCATGAGTAACGAATTTCAGGTAGCAATGGAAACCTTTGGCCTGGGACTGGATGACTTCGAAAAAATTACGATCAACGCCATGAAAAGCGCCTTCCTCCCTTACGCC
This sequence comes from Terriglobia bacterium, assembly GCA_030040295.1. Classification (GTDB taxonomy): domain Bacteria; phylum Acidobacteriota; class Terriglobia; order UBA7540; family UBA7540; genus Bog-366. The sequence goes on from JASHTZ010000214.1 coordinate 11,678, forward strand.
GAACGGATTCGCATCATCTATACGGCGATTAAACCTGGTTACGCCAGGATCCGGTACCCCGAGCACCTACCGGCTGCCCGTGCTCTATAAATTGGGGAATCGAATTCTCAGTCGAGGGCGCTCTGATCAAAAGGGCGGGGGAAAATTTCCGACAATCGCAAAGTCTTGCGAAAACCTTTCAAATTGGCGAGAGTGATTTCAATATTGCCGCAGAATTCCCACAAGAGCTGCCGGCAGGCTCCGCACGGTGAGGCGGGCGGCTCGCTGGAAGTTACCACAGCGATCTTGGTGAACGACCTCTCTCCTTCCGAAAGAGCTTTCCAAAGGGCAACGCGCTCCGCGCATACGGTGAGTCCGTAGGTGGAATTCTCAACGTTGCAGCCGGTGTAAACTTTGCCGCTCGCGGCCAGCAGCGCCGCCCCGACCTTGTAGTTGGAATACGCAGCGCAAGCGTTTTCCCGCACTTTGACCGCGCTCGCGACCAATTCTTCAGGACTCATATCGGCTCACTTCCATTTGTCTAACTGAGGCAGAACCTCGTCCAGCAGGTCCGCCAGGTGGCGCGAAACTTTGCGTCCCGCCACCAGCACTTCTTCATGGGACAACGGCTTGCCTGCCAACCCCGCGGCGCGATTGGAGATCGTGGCGATGGCAAGCACCCGCCGCTTCAACTGCCGGGCCACCATCACCTCGGGAACCGTGGACATTCCGACCGCGTCCGCGCCCATCCCCTTCAAGGCGCGAATTTCCGCCGGCGTTTCGTACGTCGGTCCGAGCAACGAGGCATAAACTCCTTCAAAGCAAGGGATGCGAAACTTGCGCGCAGCTTTCCGCGTGATGCGGCGCAAGTAGGGATCGTAGGCCTGCGTCAAATCGACGAATTGCGCGCCCCAACGCGGGTCGTGAACCCCCACCAGAGGATTCATCCCTTGCAGGTGCAGGTGATCCGCGAAGATCATAAATCCACCGGGCGTTGATTTCGAGGCAATCCCACCCGCGGCGCAGGTGAAAATGAAAGTCTGAACCCCGGCCAGCGCCAGGACGCGAACGGGAAAGACCACGCTCGCAGGGGCACGGCCTTCATAACAATGCACGCGCCCTTCCAGGATTGCCACTGGAACTTTTTTCCACAATCCCAGATGCAAAGTGCCGCCGTGGCCTTGAACGGTGGTGCCGGGAAAATGCGGAATGAGTCTGTAGGGAATCCGCACGTCGGCGTTCAACCTGCCCACGACTTCATCTAACCCGGACCCGAGAGTGATGGCAACACGCGGAGTGAAACCGTGCGAAGCGATGTAGGCCGCAGCCCGCTCGGCTTCCTCATAGCCGTGTTGTTTGCGGATTGTATCTGTTGATGAGCGACGTGACATGTGCCTGATAGTCTTCGCCATTCGCTTTAGCTTCACGTCAGCAGCAACCCGGCAATCGCCGCCGCCAGGTAATTCGCCAACGTGCCGGCCAGTAGCGCGCGGAATCCCAGCCGGGCGAGGTCCTGCATCCGCGAGGGAGCCAGGGCGCCAATTCCGCCGATCTGGATCCCGATGGAAGAAAAGTTAGCGAAGCCGCAGAGGGCATAAGTGGCAATGGTAAATGAGCGCGCCGCGATGTGGCCCTTGAGCGGGCCGAGCATGGAAAAGGCAACGAACTCGTTTACCACCACTTTAGTTCCCATCAGGTTGCCGACGGTCATGGCGTCCTTCCACGGAACGCCCAGGAGCCACGCCACGGGCGCCAGGAGATATCCGAGCAGCGATTGAAAAGTGGTATGAAAGAGGCCCAAGCCCAGATTGATCAGATAAATCAACGCCACAAACGCCACCAGCATGGCCGCGACGTTTAGGGCCAATTGCAGGCCGTCGGTAACGCCGCGCGATGCGGCGTCCAGCAAGTTGATAGGTTTTCCTTCTTCGCTGAGTTGGACGTCACCGGCCGTCTTCGGATGCCCGGTCTCGGGAACAAGCAATTTGGCCAGCACAATGGTTCCGGGAGCGGTCATCACGACGGCGGTCAGCAGGTGGCGCGGTTCTGCCCCGAACAAAACATAAGCCCCAAATACCGAACCTGCAATGTGCGCCATCCCGGCCGTCATGATGGTCATCATCTCCGACTCTGTCAGGTCCTGAATATAAGGCCTGATCACCAGCGGTGCTTCCGTTTGTCCCATCAAGATGCTGGCGGCCACTTCCAGGGATTCTGCCCCGCTGGTGCCCAGTAATTTCATCATCGCCTTGCCCGTCACCACCACCAGCAAGGGAATGATGCGCAGGTAATAGAGAATGGAGAACAAGGAAGCCACAAAAATAATCATCGGCAGCGCTTGGAATGCAAATACAAACCCGAACTTTCCCTGGTTTTGGCCCAACTCACCGAAAACAAATTCCGAACCGGCAAAAGAGCAATTCAGAATTTTCACGAACGCGGCCGAAACCACGGTCATCAGGCGATATCCCAAGCCGGTGCGCAACACGAATAAGGCCACGAGGATCTGAAGCCCTATTCCAATGCCCACCGTGCGCCAGGGAATGGCTTTGCGATTCTTCGAAAGCAGTGTGGCGATCGAGAGGATCACCAGCATGCCGAGTATTGGAACGAGTCTGTGCATGTCCGTCACGCAACCTGTGTGTCCAGCACCTGCTCCAAAATCAGAGGGGCTGCAGAAACCGGATCCGGGGATATGGTGATCGCCCTGCGAATCATATCAAGCGCCTGCGGCAGGCGGGAGCGGTCGTTGGAATAAACCACGCAAACCCGCTCACCGGCACGAACCGTTTCTCCTATTTTTTTCTCGAAAACCAAACCAACCGCGGGATCAATGGATGCATCCGAACGCTCACGGCCTGCGCCCAAAAGCATCGACGCCACGCCCATCGCTCGCGCCTCGAGGCCCGAAATGAATCCGTCCTTGGGAGCCACGACGGCATCCTCATTCTGTGCCTGAGGCAGAAGTGAGTAGTCCTCCAATGCGCGCGCATTGCCGCCCTGCTCCGCCACCACGCTCGAAAACTTTTCGAATGCCCGCCCGCTGGCAATCGCGGAATCATACTGCGCGCGCGCATCATGCAGGGAGTTCGCCGCCTTTCCCAATAGCAGCATGTGCGCAGTCAGCTCGCGGCAAAGCTCTGTCAAATCCCTGGGACCTTTCCCTTTCAGCGTTTCCGCCGACTCGATCACCTCCAAAGCGTTGCCCACCGCATTCCCCAGCGGCTGGTTCATATTGGTAATCAAGGCGTGAGCGCGCTTGCCGTGTGCGGCGCCGGTACTGACCAGGCTCGAGGCCAGCGCGCGGGCGCTCTCGAGCTTCTGCATGAACGCCCCCGTGCCGGTCTTGACGTCCAGCACCAAGCCGTCGATTCCCTCCGCCAATTTCTTGCTCATGATGGAGGCAGTAATGAGTGGAATGGACTCAACCGTTGCGGTAACATCGCGCAGCGCATAGAGCTTGCGGTCCGCGGGAGCGAATTCCTCCGTCGCGGCGCCAAAGGCGAGGCCGCATTTTCCAAGGACGCGGTGAAAATCCTGAAACGACAACCGCGGGCTGAAGCCCGAAATCGCCTCAAGTTTATCCAGCGTGCCGCCCGTGTGCCCCAAACCTCGCCCGGAAATCATGGGGACCAGCGCGCCTGCCGCCGCTGCTGCCGGGGCGATGACCAACGATGTCTTGTCACCCACGCCGCCAGTGGAATGTTTGTCGATCTTCGCCTGCGGCAGGGCGGAAAAATCGAGCACCCGGCCCGACCGCAGCATCGCCTCCGTCAGGTCGGCGGTCTCGCGGCTGTTCATCCCGCGAAAGAAAATTGCCATCAGCAGTGCGGAAGCTTGATATTCGGGCATTTCGCCGCGTGTGAAGCGCTCGACAAAGTTGAATACCTCCGCCTTGGTCAGTTCCAGGCCGTCACGCTTTTTGCGGATTAATTCCGGGGTGTCCATAGCCGGGTGGGAGTGTCTCAACTCCGGCACCAAACGTTTTTCCCCTTTTTAGCGTTGTGGGGAGTAGGAGTATACTCCTTTTCATGGATTACACCTACGCAGACATTGCCAAAATGATTGACCACGCGTTGCTCGCGCCCACGTTGACCGGCCGCGAGCTGGAATATGGCTGCGGAATGGCGCGTGATTACAACGTCGCCAGTGTCTGCATCATGCCCTTTTATCTCAAGCGGTGTGCGGAAATTCTGAAAGGCAGCACCGTCGAAGCCAGCACCACCATCGGCTTCCCCCACGGCGGACACACAACTGCCATAAAAGTTGCGGAAGCCGAGCGCGCCATGGACGACGGCTGCCAGGAATTGGATATGGTCACCAATATCAGCAAGGTGCTGAGCGGCGACTGGGATTATGTGCGCCAGGACCTGAAGGCCGTCATCGACGTGGCGCATGCGCGCAAGCAAAAAGTAAAAGTGATCTTTGAAAACTGCTACCTCAAGGACGAACACAAGATTCGCTTGTGCGAAATTTGCGCGGAGGTGGGGGCCGATTGGGTGAAGACCTCGACGGGTTTTGGAACCTCCGGCGCAACTCTCGAGGACGTGAAGTTGATGCGCGCGCACTCACCCGCGCGCGTTCAGGTGAAGGCGGCGGGCGGCATTCGCGACCTGGATCAGCTTTTGGCCTTTCGCGCTGCGGGTTGCTCGCGCGTCGGCGCGTCGCGGACCAAGGATATTCTGGAGGATTGCAGACGCAGGTTAATTTAATGAACCTCGTGATGTGGGGAATCGCGAATTAAGAATTGCTTCTCCCCTTCCATTCCCTGTCAAACTCCTCGCGGCTTGGAAAGGACTTCTGCGTGCCGACGCGCGTGGTGGATAGACCTGCATAGAGACTAGCCCGCGTGAGCGCCTCTTTATCTGTGAGGCCTTCCGCGAGGAAAACCGCAAAGCTGCCGATAAATGCATCGCCCGCGCCTGTGGTGTCTACGGGCTTCACCTTGAATGCGGGAATTGCTTCCTGCCCCTCGCTGGTTGCCAGCAGGGAACCGCGCTCGCCGAGCGTAATGACTACGCGCGAAAGTCCCTTGGCGCGCAGATTCCCGGCGCATCTCCCCGCTTCCTTAACCGTGCGGACGTGAATGCCCGTCAGCAGCTCCGCTTCACTTTCGTTGGGCACAAAATAATTCGCCGCGGCGACCGCCTGGAAATCGGGCATCTGGGCAGGGGCAGGATTCACAATGCAGCGAATGCCCTTCGACTTGGCAAATTGAATCGTGTAATAGACGGTCTCCAGTGGGATTTCAAACTGCAGCAGGATGGTGTCCACCTTGCTGAGGATGGGCGCTGCAGCGTCTACGTCCTGGGGCGTAAGCATTTCGTTCGCACCCTTAATCACCAGTATGCGATTCTGTCCCGTCGGGTCGACAAAAATCGGCGCGACGCCGGTGGAGACTCCATCCGCGATCCGCACATGACTGGCCTCAATGCCCAGGGACTCAAAATTCTTGATGGTGGCCGGACCAAACAAATCACCGCCCACCTTGGCGACCATGGCAACGGAAGCGCCGCAGCGGCGCGCCGCCACAGCCTGGTTCGC
>JASHTZ010000215.1 GCA_030040295.1 Terriglobia bacterium
TGACCGCATGTCCGCGAAGTATTACTATCAGAACGATCCGACGTCGAATCCCTTCGCCTACGAGACGAACGTGCTGGGCTTTCCTCAGAAGCTTTATGCGGGCAGCCAAGTGGCGACGATCACCAACAATATTATCCTTTCCCCCAAGGTCACTTGGGAACAACACATCGGCTTCACGCGCATGCGCGCCTATGCGGCCACGCACTCAGACTTCAATCCCACCAGTCTGGGCATGAGTCTGCTGGGCGAGACGACAATGCCCTACTTCGAAATCGCAGACGAATTCTCTGACGATTATCTGGATTTCGGCGAGGACCCCAGTTTTGCCAATGACGGGATGCGCCAGAATCAAATGGAATATGAATCGTCGATCAATACGGTGCAAGGGCGCCACACGATTTCGATCGGCACACAGTGGGACCGAACCCAGCTCAACATCATCAACAACAACACTCAAGCGTCCATTATCGAATTCCACGGCTCGACGGCCCCTACCAGCTTCCTGGAAGGAGGGAAGATTTATTACGGAACGGCGTTCAGCGGTGCGGCGAGCCGTTACTACCGGTCGAATACGGCCGGAGCGTTTATCAATGACAGCTTCAAAATGCGAAGCAACCTGACCGTAACCGCCGGTCTGCGCTGGGACTTGGACGGGCCGATGTCGGAAAGGTACGGCAAGCTGACGGCGTTCGACCCGGCGCTGTATTCCTACAACGTCGTCGCCGATTCCATCACGGGCTCCGGGCTGGAATTTGCGGGGAATAATTTGGCGTCACCCACGCAAGGCGCCAGCAACTCGCTGATGAATCAGAACCAATGGGGAATTGCCCCGCGCATCGGGCTCGCCTGGTCGCCCAAACCGAAAATGACGGTGCGCGCCGGCTACGGCTTTTACTATGATCGCGGTGAGTTGTTCAGCTACTTCTCGCCCAGCGCCGGCGGGGGGTTCAGCGGCCCGTTCGGCGTAACTCTGGCGCCGCCCTTCGTCTTGCCGATTGGCGCCAACACCACGACCGTGGGTGCCCTCTCCGACCCCTTCGGATCGGGCTCGACGCTGCCCGCCGCGCCGTCCCCCACCGCCGCCAATTTTCTCGCCTACCTACCCAACTTCGCACAAACCGCAGCAGGCTCCCTCTCCAAGCTCCCCAGCGGCAACCTGTTTGGCCCCTTCCTGTACGGCGGTTATGACATGAACAACAAGCTGCCTTACACAGAGAACTGGACCTTTGACTTCCAATACCAACTCACTAACAACTGGCTGTTTGAAATTGCCTACGTCGGCAACCACGGCCAGCATGAAGTGCTGCCTGTTACCTTCAACGAGCCCCAAATCGCCACCCCGCAGAACCCCTTGTGGGCGGCGAATCCGACCAACGAGCAATTTTATTCGTACGGTGGCACCAATCCCTACAGCGCCTGCAACGATGAAGATTATCCAACCGGGGGGCTGACCACCGAGAACATCTGCCCGTCGTTCGATAGCTATTCCGGCAACACGCTGCTCCGCGTGCCTTATATCGGTTATGACATGAATTCGGTGTTGTACCAGGCGGAGGGCATCTCCAACTACAATGCCCTCCAGGCGCAGGTCCACAAACGCACCTCCAAGGGGCTGATGTTCACCGCCTCTTACACTTATTCGCACACTCTCGACGAGCAGAGCGGATTGGGACTTTTCGTCACCGGCAACAATCCGTCCATTCCGCGATCGAACTATGCCTCGGCGGACTTCGACCAGACCCACGTTTTTCTGGTGAATTACGCGTATACGATTCCGGGCATTGCCAAAACCAACCATGGCTTGGGTTATCTTACCAACGGCTGGACCCTGGGCGGGCAGACCGTGGCCCAGAGCGGCCAACCCTATAGCGTTTACGACTACCATGGTTCGGTGGCGAGTCAGTATTTCGCCACCTACGATGAAATCGGCAACCCCGAAGTGCCGCTGGCCTCCGGTGTTACGGCCAAGCAGGCGGAACTCCAGGGCACGCTCGGCGTGAATCCGGGTAAGCCGGTGCTCAATTCTTCCGCTTTTTCGCCGCAGTTTCTCCAGCCCGGCCAGGACGGTGTCCCGCCCTGCGAGGGTACGGGTGCGACTGCGATCTGCGACGATTACGAATCCGTGTTTGGGACGACCGGCCGCAACATGTGGCGCGGTCCTTTCCAGGTGCGGTTTGATGTGAGCATGGCCAAGCAATTCCCCGTTATCAAGGACCGGTTCCAACTGCGCTTCGAAGCCGACGCGTTTAACGTCTTCAATCATCCGGACTTTGATACTCCGAATAACGATGTGGACTTCTTCCCCGACTATGAGGGGCCGCCCACTATCCCTCCCGTGGGCAGCCTCGGGTATATTCAACACACGATCGGCGGCCCGCGCTTTTTGCAACTGAGCATGCACCTTTTGTTCTAAGGCCATAGGCCGCGCGATCGGCGGATGGCTCAATTCCGCGGGTTGGCAGGGGGCGATTGGAAGGTCAATTGCTCAGCAGAATAGACGGTGAAGTAGGACCTCTGAAACTAGGTAAGAGTATCTGACAGGAAATTAAAGACAACGAGGTGACGGCTTGGTGAGAGACCCGCAAATAATTTAGTGTTTTCAATGAGTTAACTGTTGCCGCGGAGGCCGCCAAGACAAGCAAAATGGAAGCGCAGGTACGCTGCGTGAAAATCCGCAGTAGCTGGGGCTTTTCACGGACATAAGATTAAAGTAGTTGTATACAAAAATAAAAGTAGAGATTCCGGCCCAAGTGGGGGAAGAACCGGGAGGCCTTCCCGGTCAAAAATCAACCGAAAAGGAATGGTGATGGCATGAACATCAGAAATTCAAACAGATGTTTCACGAATCTGTTTCTGGCCTTTGCGGCATTTGGTGTGAGCCTTATCTTGGTTTCCACCGCCCGGGCACAATCCACCACGGACGGCGCCATCAGCGGAACGGTGTATGACCAGACGGGCGCGGTGGTGCCGGGGGCTACGGTGGTTGTCCACGATAATGGGACCAACCTTGAGCAGACCGTAACCACCGATGCTTCGGGATTTTTTAAGGCGGTCAAACTAACGCCGGCCGTCTACACCGTCACCTTTACCGCCAAGGGATTCGAGCAGTTCATCGCCAAGGAAGTGGTGGTAACGGTGGGAAGCGTCACGAACGTTTCGCCCCACATGACCGTGGGGGCCACCACGCAATCCGTCACCATTACCGGCGCGGCGCCGCAGGTGAACACCACCTCGGCGGACCTGACGAGTACGCTCAACCAGACCGCCATCGCCAACCTGCCCATTCAGCGCGCTCGCTGGTCAGCCTTCTCGCAACTTACTCCGGGCGTCGTGCAGGACGCCAACGGCTATGGACTTCTCAGCTTCCGGGGCGTGAGCACACTTTTCAACAACGTGACCGTAGATGGCGCGGATGACAATCAGGCGTTCTTTTCCGAGCAGCGCGGGCGCACGCGCATCAGCTACTCCGACAGCGAAGAAGCCGTGCAGGAATTCCAGGTGAACACCTCGAATTACTCCGCCGAGTATGGCCGGGCCGCCGGCGGCGTGGTGAACACCGTCACCAAAAGCGGTACCAACAACTGGCACGGCGATGCTTCCTGGAAAAACCGCGAAAATAACTGGGCGGCACGCAATCCCTATACCACAATCACCGAGCTCACTTCCTCCGGCGCGGCTGCCAGCTATCCCACCAAGCCTCAGGATTACTGGGATATCGAGGCCGGGTCGATCGGCGGCCCGATTGTGAAGAACAAGCTGTTCCTCTTCGTCGCCTACGATAATTTTTATCGAAAATTCCCGGGAGACGCCGTGGTGAGTAACCCCGCGGCATATTTCGCCCAGCCGATTTCACCCGCCGCTCTTGCCGGCGCGGGAGGGACGTGTACCGCCGCCAGCAATACTACTTATGGCGTGCTCTCGGCGAATGTCAATAGTAGCAGTGACAGCGTATATTCAAGCTCCAACGTTTATAAGGCCACCGCTGCTGCTTGCGCGATTGCCGGAATTGTTGTGGAGGGCACCGCTACCGCAGCTTCCTACGCCACCGGCGTGACGGATTACACCACGGGCTTGAACAGTTTCACCAGCAACAATCTGGGCACGACCCCTCGTACCGGCAAACAGAACATCATTTTCCCCAAGCTTGATTACCAGATCAACGAGAAGAACCGGGCTTCTGTTGAACTCAACCGCATGCGCTGGATTTCACCCTACGGCGTTCAGACCCAGGTGGTCGATAATTACAGCGTAGGAGCCGCCATGGGAAATGACAATGTTTCCGACACCTGGGGCGTGGGCAAGCTGGACAGCTTCATCACTCCCTTCATCTCGAACGAGTTTCGCTATCAGGCGGGCATGGATTTTGAGTGGGAATCCGCTCCCCCCCTCGATCCTTGGGAAGCCAATGAGCTGTACACCACCACAGCCGGTTCCACCACGTGGCCTTCTTGGGCGACTTATACCAACCCCTTTGGCACCGCGACCTACGTTAGCCCGACGGGAGCGCTCGCCGCGGGAACGGCGTACTATGATTTGCGCTACGATTATCCGCGCGAACTTCGCAACCAGGCCGCCGACACTGTTACCTGGTCGCACGGCAATCACACTCTCAAGTTCGGAGGAGACTTCAGCCACGTCAACGATTTGATCAGCAACATCTATCAGCAAAATGGCTCGTTCAGTTATAGCAATGGAATTGGGAACCTCCTCGAAGATATTTACTCTCCGGCCGCCTGCGCCGGAGTCCCCTGCAATTCCTTCTATTCGAGTTTTGCGCAGGGTTTCGGCACCTTGTCCTTCAACATCCCGACGGATGATCTGGCGTTTTTCCTCCAGGATGACTGGAAGGTGTTGCCGCGCTTGTCCCTGTCCATGGGACTGCGCTGGGAATATGAGCACCTTCCCGCGCCCTTTTTCCCCAATCCCCTCGCTCCCGCTACCGAGCAGATGCCCAATTACAAAAAGGATTTCGGCCCGCGCTTGGGGTTTGCCTGGGATGTGTTCGGCGACGGGAAAACGGCCGTTCGCGGCGGCTTCGGAATTTATTACGGCCGAATCATGAACGCACAGATCTTCAGCGTCGAGACTCAAAGCGGCCTGATCGAAAACGGCGAGGTCACGGGCCAGCCCTCGTTCAGCTACAGCACCAGCAGCTCCACCTATAAGACTCCAACCTTCGCGAGCCCGGACACCGGGCTGGGGATCTTCCCGAAAGTTCTGACCGCATGACCCGCCGGCAATGGCACGACCACCACTGCCACGACGCCGGTTCCGGCCATCATGTACTTCAACCCGCACTATCACAACCCGGAGATCGACGAAGCGGACTTCTCAATTGAGCGAAATTTGGGCTGGAACACCGTCCTGTCCTTGGCCTATATGGGCAGCTTTGGGCACATGCTCCCCCAGATTACCGATGACAACATGGCTGCGGGAACCAATTCCGGCACTGCCGCGGCCCCTAATTGCGCCGGCGCCGGAGGCTCTCTCACTTATTTTGTGCAAGCCGGTGGACCACTCGCGGGTCCGACTTACAACACCCCCTTCTATGCCTGCCGGCCCAACCCCAATTTCGCGCAGATGATCGACCTCTTCGGCGTCAGCAGCAATTACAATGCTGCGGTCATCGAAGCCAAGCACCGGTTGAGCCATTCCATCCAGTTTGACGGCAACTTCACCTGGGCGCACGCGCTGGACTACGATTCCAACACCATCACCAGCACCACGATCACGGCGACGAGCGGATTCAATATGCTCTATCCCAACAACATGCAGGCAGAGTACGGCAACTCGTACCTGGACGTTCCCCGGCGCCTCAGCGTCTACATCGTCGGCAACTCGCCCTGGCACGTAAACGGCCTCGCCCGCTATTTGGCCAACGGATGGGAAATCGCGCCCATTTTCGCCGCGCAGGACGGCCTTCCCTTCTCGGCAACCATCACCGGGAACGCCCCCGGTATACTCTCCAACGGCGGCGGCGTGAACGGCTCGGATGGCACCTTCCGCATTCCACTTCGCGACAATTTCAGGGTGCCTCCTTCCCAGGACCTTGACCTGCGTGTTGCCAAGACCATTCCCATTAAGGAAAGGGTGAAGATCCAGTTGTTTGCGGAGGCGTATAACCTCTTCAACCACTACAACGTTCAAGGCGGCTCCTCAGGCGAAACCACCGAGGCGTATACCGTTGCGACTTCGGGCTCGGTAACCGATTCGGCCGG
>JASHTZ010000216.1 GCA_030040295.1 Terriglobia bacterium
TGTGGAAGCGGGGCTGCGCACTCGCGACCGTTACTCACCTTTTCCGGAGGAAATTAATCGCCGCCTGGTTTCGCACCTCGCCACGCTGCACTTTGCGCCGACGAATTGGTCGCGCCACAACCTGCTAAAGGAAGGAATTCCCCGCCGCAGCATTTTCGTTACAGGTAATACGGTGATGGACGCTTTCCTTCACACGCGCCACCGCGTGGTGCGCCGCCCTCCGGCCATTCCCGAGCTTCGCGGGCTCGATTTCCGCTCGCGTAAGTTGATTGTAGTCACAGCGCATCGCCGCGAAAACTTCGGTCCGGGCTTGACGGGCGTTTGCCGGGGAATTCGCCGCCTGGCCCTCGAGCGCGATGACATCGAGATCGTTTTTCCCGTTCATCCCAACCCCAACGTGCGCGCGATTGTGCAGCCCACGCTGGGCGGACTCGAGCGCGTTCACTTGATCGAGCCGCTGGATTACCCCCGCTTCGTGTGGCTCCTCAACTCCGCTTATCTGGCTCTCAGCGATTCGGGAGGGATTCAGGAAGAGATGCCGTCGCTCGGAAAGCCCGCGCTGGTGATGCGCGAAAATACTGAGCGCCCCGAAGGCGTGAAGGCGGGAGTTTGCAAACTGGTAGGCACTTCTGCTGAAAAAATTTTCCGCACCGTAACGCAACTGCTGGACGACCATCGCGCCTACGCCCAATTCGCACGCCGCCCGAATCCCTTCGGCGACGGCAAGGCCGCGCAAAGAATTGTCGCGGCTTTGCGGAATTTTGGTTCCGGCCCGTCGCAGCGCGCAAATTAGTTCCGCCTCCCGGCAGTGGCCCCGGCGCCCGGTTGAGCGTCAGCCCGTTAAATATCACGATTTTGTTTCCGGTTGGGTTGTATACAGGCAAACGTTAGGTCCCGCAGAGGTTCTCATCCGCTCCCACCACGCGGGAGAAAAGGTACCTGACGCGCATGATGAATGGCTCCTCGAGGCCATGCCGAAGCTACCGCTGGTTATTAAACGTCGTCGCGGCTGCGTTGGTGTGAAGGGCGCGGCAGGCTATTGCGGTTTCAGATCGGCATCAAGGCTACGTCGGCCAATCTCTTTCGCCCCCCTCGTCGGGTCCGCGAGGTACATCTTGAAGCGCCACGCACTGAAACCAGCCCACTCGCCGTACAGGACCGCAAGCGTGACGGCAGCTCGATTGGGAACTCCGAAATGTGAGTGCCAAGGGGAGGCAGAAGTTTTATGTTTTTCATATTGACCACCGGATAGCGCGGAGCTTATCACACTCCCGAGTCGGTGTGAAGGTGCTTTGCATTAAGGACTCGTGCGTGTACCTTTTTTCGTGCTCTCTGCTGACAGCCTACTGCCCCCCATACTTCACCCAGATGGGGCTGGACCACGCCAGGTTGCGGTCCATTTGAATCACGCGCACGTAGTACCAGCTTTCGCCCGCGGCCGGCGAGTTGTCGACGTAAGTGAACTCCGCATTCTTGGAGCGCGGCGAGGTGGAAAAAACGAACTTCCCGTCCTTGATGATGGCCACGCGTTGCAGGGTGGAGGTTCCGAAAACTTTGACGTTCAAGCGCGGAGCGCTGGTGGCGCTGAAGGCGTCGCCCATCATGTAGGTGTGGCCTTGGGAATCGACGGCTTCGAAGTCCACGATGATGTTGTCCGTGGCGCCGTAGGCGTGGCGGCTGCGCATGCTCTCCACGATGTCGGCGCGCTGCATGGAGGGCGTATAGATCATCGTATAGGAGCTGTGAGTGGAGATGTGGTCGGAGCTCGATTCAATCCCCAGCTTGTAACCCTTGGCCAGGGCATTCCAGTAAAATCCCGCGGGCTGAAATGCTCCGTGCGCGCTGACGTGATAATCGGCGCTCTCGGCGCGCGGCGCTCCCTCGTACTCATAATTGGCGTGGTAGCCCTGATAGATTTCCACAAGCGGCTCAACCTCAGGGTCATTATCGCGATAATCCGTGCCCTGATCGGTGGCCAGGGAATGGAGCATGCAGATGCCGCGGTGCTGCTTCAGGTACGGGTAAAGGATCGGGCCGCTGTTCACCAAACCTTTATTTTCCGCGCCACTGATCGGTAGCGTGCGCGTGCCGCGTTCGGCGAACACCACGTTGCGGTGCCCGTTGGGATAGGCGACGCTGCGCTCGTATCCAAACAGCGGCGTGTAGTAACCCTCGATGTGGAACAGGTCGATGGCCTTCTCCGTGCGCCACCAGGTGTACTCATTGTCGCCGCCGGCGTTGTGGTCAGAGATGATTCCGGTATCCATCGCCGCCGCGTCCATCATGTAGCGGAAATAGTCCGCCACGGAGCCATCGCCCGCGCCGTCCGCGGAAATTTCCGTGTGCCGGTGGAAGTCGCCGCGCAGGATGCGCAGCGTCGCGTCATTCAGCGTGATGCGATAAGCGCGAACTCGCGCCACATCCTCGCGCTCGTTGGGGTGTACGGGCGGTGAGCCTTCCGCCGGATCGCTGAACTCGGCAAGCTGGGGCAGTGGAGGGGCGGAGTCTCGGGCGAAGGCTGCGGCGTCAACTTCCTCCACGCCCACCCGATGCTTCCCCGCGCCTGCTTCCGTCTTGTTCATTGAAGGTTGAAAACCCGAAATGGGTCCAAACCGCCGGTTGTTGTTGATCCACGCCATCCAGATTCCCGAAGGCCCGCGGGTAATCTGGAAAGTTCCGTCGGGCCTCGAACTGGTTTGGGGAATGGGCATGAGCGTGGACCAATGGTCGCCTTCGTAGCTGGTCAGGAAGCTTTCCCAGTGTCCGCCGGCGGCCCAATGGTCGACGCGCTGCACATCCGTGCTGGTGCGGATTTGCAGCACGGCCCACAGGCGGCCGCTCGAGTCGCAGGCCAGGCGCGGCGTCTCGATGAACCGGTTATAGCGCATGGGAATGGCGGCGTGCAGATCAGCCGCCGGCTGTTTCCATACGCCGTTCGCCAGCACCGCGACGCGCGGGTGGCGATTAAAATACAGCGTGGTGCCTCGCGATTGCTCGTCACGATTCCAGTCTTTGCCCCAGTTGTCGCCCGATTCGTCCCAGGCCACCCAAACGCGCCCGGCGCGGTCAACCGCAAGCGAAGCGTGCGCCTGAAACTTCCCCGAGTGGGTTATCTGTTGAATGCGGTCCATCGACCCGTCGGCATTGATCTTGCGGAAGAAGATATCGTAGTTCCCGGTGCGATAGCTGTCCCAGGCCACGTAGAGATTTCCGTTCGCGTCGCCTGCGGCATCGGGCATCCAGGCGCTCGGCCCGCTGACCTCCTCGGGCTTCGACCAGTCGTCGCCGCGCAATGTGCTCAACAGAACATGCGACTGGCCCTCCTGGTAACCAATCCACACCAGATGAAGAGCGCCGGTGGGATCTGTGACGAGCTTGTGGAAGAAGTTGGGATGATCCGTCGAGGTCAGCTTCTGGCGCGACGTCCACTTCTTGCCGTCGAACCGCCGCGCGTAGAGGTCCCAATCCTCGCCTGTACGCTCCGACCAAACCACCCAAATTCGCCCTGCCGAATCTTCACCCACAGCAGTCTTGAAGACGTCACCTTTCTGATCAGTCATGCGCATGGGCTGCGACCAACCCTTGGGTGTGCTATATCGCACGTAAACCTGGTCGCCACGGTCCTGATAGGCCTGCCAGGCGATCCAAACCACCCCCTTGCGCGTGACGCAGATCGAAGGATAGTCGTGCTCCTCGGGGTTGGCGCCCTGAGGCGCGGGAGAAATCTGTTGTACGGTAGGCGTCCGCTGCACGGTCACATCCCCGTCGCGGAAAGCAAGTACGCCTCCATCCTCGAGCTCCTGCAAGACGAAGCCGAAATCCCCCTCCGCCGTATGGACCTTGGCACTCGCCGTGGGTGGCGCCAGCACCGTCACCGTAACCCCGGCAGGAACGTAATTGAGCGCCTGTTCCGAAGTACCCATGGGCTCGGGGTCATCCGGCTGGTTTTCGAAGCGCAGCCGCTTGACGTGAACTTTCCAGGTGGCGTTGGGGGTTACTCCGTCTTCATTAAACAAGCGCCAGGACATAGCGTTGGTCACCTTCCCCTGGTCCAGGGTCAACGAACCGGAGTAATCCTCAAGCCGTTCCTGCCGTTGTCCGAAGGTGATGCGGAAACTCAGCGTTTCATCGGTGGGCGGCGCGGGTGGTTCGAGCGGCGCCGAGGTGTCCCGCGGAATTGCCGCAAGAACGGCAGCCAACGCAAGCATGGTGAAGACGACTATTCTGCGCATGATACATCTCTCCCGGGAAATGCTTGTGCTCTCCGCACTCTTAGCCTTGCGAGGACGGCTTTGGGCGCCGAAGATTACCCAGCGCCCCCGGGGCTCAATTGTCCCCAGTCCTCGCAAGGAGATGTTACCACCAATTGCGGAATCATCTGGACGAAGTTGGGGGTGCGTGCTAGAAATCTAAAGCGCGGGATTCAGAAATTCGGGTTCGAGGTTCGGGGGCCAACCCGGGAAGAATCAAACACCTGCTCCCGATCGTGCGCGCATCGGAAATATGCATGCCCCTGAAGCGGATTTTGATTACCAACGACGATGGCATCAACGCGCCGGGCATCAAGGCGCTCGAACAGAGCCTGGCCACGGCCGGTGAAGTCACCGTGATCGCCCCCGACCGCGAGATGAGCGCCACCAGCCAGGCCATCAGCCTGCACACGCCGCTGCGCGTTCATCGGATTGACGATCGCCATTACTCCGTCGGCGGCACGCCCGCGGATTCGGTTATCCTCGCGCTTTACCACATTCTGCCGCAGCGCCCGGACTTGCTGGTGAGCGGAATCAATGCCGGCGGAAATCTGGGTGAGAACGTAGTGTACTCCGGAACCGTGGGCGGAGCAGTGGAGGGCGCCGTGCACGGCGTTCCCTCATTCGCCATCTCGCTCGCCTCTCGGAAGGACTTGGATTTTTCCCACGCCGCGGCATTCGCGGGCCAACTCGCCGCCAAAGTTCTGGAAGACGGTCTCCAGCCGGGAATGTGCCTGAACGTCAATGTGCCGAGAGGTGAAATCCACGGCGTGCGCATCACGCGCCAGAGCCAGAAAATTACCCAGAACCTGGTCGTGAAGCAGTTCGATCCGCGCGGCCGCCCGCATTATTGGCTCGATGAGACGATTGAGCTCAGCGACGTTGAGCCCGACTCCGATTACGGCGCCATCCTCGCGCACGAAATATCCATCACTCCTCTTCAGGTTGACCGGACGCATTATCCCAGCATGAACCATCTGTCCCAGTGGCTTCCGGAGCTGACGCTGGCGAAGAAATAGCCCCCGCGTTGCAAGGGCGGCGGAACGCACGCTGTGACTAGTGCTTCAAAAGCCCTCTTCTCAACCGGAATGCATACACGGCCAGATTGAATCCGCAAACCACCACCGCACCCGCGATCAACCAGGACGCGGGCACATCGGGATAGACGATGGCGTCCAGGTAATGCACCAGGAAGGGCCCATGATACGGGGTGATGCTGGCGCGCGACTCCAGCCATATTTCAAGAAGCGTAAGCGGACACGGCGGCCAGGGCAGCGCTTCGATCAGGATGCTATAGACCAGAGAAATGATATGGAACCACGCCAGCACGCGCCGGCGGCGGGTGAGCAGCGCGCCGCCGATTACCCAGGCAATCCAAAGGAGGTGCAAGGCGAGAACGGCAATTGCCAGGGCGTGATCAATCTCTTTGCCCATCGCTCACGAAGCTCCCGCCTTCCAATCCCTTTTTCTTCTCGCACTGAAATGCGGAACTCTGGCTGATTCGGATTTAACCGTCCCTTCGGCATTATGGGAAAAGTCCTGGGATCAATGCACAGGGACGGGCTCGGGCTGCCGGGACTTATTTTTTCTGCTGATGTCGCAAAGCAAATCCGAATGGATGTTCAACCCGATGTTCGTCATGTTGTAAACGTGTTCGGATGCGACCAGCCACACGATCTCGCAGATTTCACGCTCAGAATAGTAGCGCGCCAGGTTGGAAAAGGTCTCCGGATTGACTTTCTTGTGCTTTGTCAGTTCGGTCACATAATCCAGCGCGGCGCGTTCGGCATCCGTGAAGAGTGCACTGGTGCGGTATTCCTCAAGCGCGTCGAATTTGGCCTCGTTCATTGACGCCTTAACAATGAAGGATCGGGCGATATCCATGCAAAAAAGGCACACGTTGAGCCGCGCCACCTGTTCACGAATCAGCAATGCAATTTCGGGCGGCAGTTGCAGCTTTTTATCCAGCTTCCCGATTTTTCCGTAGAACGTGCCGAATGCCAGCGGCAACCGCGCGGAATACACCTTCAGCGGGGTCAGCACTTTGCCAAATTGCCGCCGACTGAAGTAATAGACCAGCTTCCACATCAAACCTTTCGGATTCTCAATGGGTGCAAGAAATGTGTCCATCTGGGCTACCTCCTCTCACCCTATTCGATTCTTCGGGAAATCATAACGATTCGTCCAATTACCAGGCCTAACTACGAGCTTCACTTAGGGACGACCTATCGAAAGGCTGAAAGCCGGCAGGGCGAAGGGAGGAAATCCCACCACCAACCCGCCGCAAACCATAACCTCGCATTAGGCTGTGCTATCTTTAGATATCTCACGAAAGGCCGGAGGTTCATGTCCAAAGTTCGAGTTCGTTTTGCCCCCAGCCCCACCGGCTACGTGCATGTGGGGAATGCCCGCACGGCCCTGTTCAACTGGCTGTTTGCGCGGCATCAGGGCGGCATCAACATCTTGCGCATTGAGGATACGGACGCGGAGCGCTCAAAGCCCGAATACGAGACCCAGTTGGTCGCGGACCTGCAATGGTTCGGGCTCGACTGGGACGAAGGGCCGGACAAGGGCGGGCCGTTTGCGCCCTATCGCCAGTCGGAGCGGCGCGAGATTTATGCGCAGCATTCGCAGCAACTCATCAGCCAGGGAGACGCGTACTATTGCTTCTGTTCGCCGGAGCAACTCGAGGCCGAGCGCGAGGAGGCGTTGAAAGCCGGCCGCCAGCCACGCTATTCCGGGCGATGCCGGAAGATTCCGCCCGAAGAGGCTGCACGCCGCAAGTCCGCGGGCGAGCCATCGGCAGTGCGCCTGAAAATTGTGGAGAGCAGCTTCTTTTGGATCGACCGCGTACACGGGCCCACAACGATTTCAAGTGAAGTCATCGGCGACCCTATCCTGGTTCGCTCGGAGGGTCTGCCCGCCTACAATTTCGCCGCCGTGGTGGACGATCATCTGATGGAAATCACCCAGGTCATTCGCGGCGACGATCACATTTCGAACACACCGCGACAGCTTGCCCTTTACCGAGCTTTCGGCTGGGAACCGCCCGAGTTCGCGCACCTCTCCACCATTCTGGGACCCGACCGCACAAGGCTTTCCAAGCGCCACGGAGCGACGTCGATAGCCAATTTCCGAGCTGAAGGAATTCTCCCAGAGGCTTTGAGGAATTATTTGTTGTTACTCGGATGGTCGGCCTCAGATGGAAAGACGGAAAAGCTGAACACTAAGGAGATGATTGCGCAATTTTCTTTGGATCGGATCACAAAGAGCCCTGCCGTATTTGACCGGAAAAAGCTCGACTGGTTGAATGGGGAATACTTATTCGCGCTCCCACCCAATGAGAGGCGTGAGTACTTCCTGAAAATGGTTACGGGAGTTCTCATTCAGGAAGGGTATCTTACGGAAGATGAGCTCAACAGAGCAGGAGACTTCATAGGTGAAATTCTTCTCGTCATCATTGAGAGCAAGGGCAAGGCAAACCTAAGTGATCTTGCCCGGATGATATTTGAGTACGATGGACGGATCGTAGCTGCCCGTGAAAACACGCGACTTACGTTAGAGGATGCTGCCGCCAAGGAAATTCTTATAGATTTCATCCGACAAGTAATCGCGCAACCCGAGTTGAGCTTTGAGCGCTTCCAGGAAATCATGAAGTTTCTGGGGGAGAAAACGGGGAAAAAGGGTAAGCAACTCTTTCACCCCATTCGGATCGCCTTGACAGGCGAAGAATCTGGCCCTGAGCTCAAAAAAATGATTCCAATTTTCGAAGACGGTGCCCAACTCCTTCTGAAGCGACATGTGAAAAGCTGTGCCGGGCGCCTGCGAGAATTTGCGGCTGCGGCAAAATTGCAATTGTGATCGTGCATTTTGAGAGGAACGAAGTGCATCATCGTGAAGGTGGCGAAAGGCCGGACGTGGTTTACGGAATTCATTCCGTGCGGGAGGCGGTGCGCAATCGCCCCGTGGACTTCGTCATGATCACGCAGGGATACCACAATCCGCGCATCCAGGAAATCGTGGACGCCTGCCGGGCCGGTGGCGTTTCACTCCGTTTTTCTCCGCGCCAGGCGGTGGAGCGCGCCGCAGGCACGGCCCAGCACCAAAACGTGGTGGCAGTCTGCGCGCCGAAGGCCTATGATGATATTGGGGAGTTGACGCGCGGGGCGGAACGTCCCATGCTGGTTGCGCTGGATGGAGTGGAAGACCCCGCCAATCTCGGCGCAATCATCCGCACGGTGGTGGGCGCGGGTGCGCGCGGCATCATTATCCCGGAGCGCCGCGCCGCGGGGCTTTCACCGGCGGTGGCGCGGGCGGCGGCAGGCGCCATGGAGCATGCCAAGGTGGCGCGCGTGCCCAATTTGGTGCGGACTCTCATGGACCTGAAGAGCCAAAACCTCTGGATCTATGGTTTTGAGGCCGACGCTCCGAAGGTATACACGCAGCTCGACTATTCGCAGGGATGCGTGCTGGTGCTGGGCGGCGAAGGTCGCGGCCTCCACCGGCTGGTGCGCGAGACGTGCGATGAACGCGCGCAAATTCCCATGAGGGGCCCGGTGGGTTCGCTGAATGTTTCCGTGGCCGCTGGAGTGGTGCTTTACGAAGCCTTGCGGCAACGCGCGCGAGGGAGCGAGCTGTAGCGTGGCCGTTCTCAACCGCGTCTCGTCAGCCGCCTCCCCTTCGCGGGTGAGGACACCCGCGCTACAGTCGGGAGCGCCCGCATTACAGGTGGCAGCAGAGCCAAATGGTGTTCTGCGCGGGGCATAAATCGTTGCCACCAACTGCTTTGTCAAGTTATCGCGGGCACGCAACCGCAATTGCTGGGGGGTCATCAAATGCTCGTAGGACTGCGGGGAGGCCGTTCATGAACTGTCAATTGCGCCGAGCCTTCGTTTACCGGGTAGCCTTGCCTGCGCTCTGGATTGCTGTGGCAGGTTTGATTTCGGTCGTATCCCTTCGGGCACAGCAAAATCCCCCGGCCAACAACTCACCGCAAACTGCTCCCAAGCAGGATTCGGACAATACGGCGCAGCTACCTTTCAAAATCACAAGTAACCCCATCAACGTGACGACCCCCGTAACGGTCTTCGACTCCTCCGGTCAGCTTGTTTATGACGTCGATAAAGACGAATTCCAAATATTCGACAATGGCGTGCAGCAGGACATCGTAGACTTTAGCAACGAAATGGGCCACCTCTCGCTGGTGGTCGTGGTGGAAACCAACGACTCCACCAACCCGTTTCTGGATTCCGTCCGCCCGCTCGCCCCACTTTTTTCTGATTTGGTGTTAGGGCCCCAGGGGGACGTAGCCGTCCTCACCTACAGCGACCGCGTCGATAGGGTCCTGGACTTCACTTCCGATGGCGACAAGCTGGACAACGTCTTCCGTGGATTGCACGGCCGCGGGGGTGGAATGCACTTGGATGATGCCATCATTTATGCCCTTTCCATGCTCAACGACCGGCCAAAATCGGACCGGAAGGTCGTGATCGTTTTTTCCGACGGCTTCAACCTCGGGAGCAAGATGAGCAGGGGCGAAATCGTAAAGGGAGCGATGAACTCCAATATCGAAATTTATGGCTTGGGCTTCAGCCCCGAGAAGGGCTTGTGGAAGAGTGAACCCAAAGATCCCGCGCCGGATTTGGCGAATGAGAGCGTGGCGCGATCCATGCCTCCCAATTCCGCCCCCACGCCCACCAACGAAGACAACACTTGGGACACGGCAGGCGCTGATGGCATTAATATCGTGGGCATTCTTCTGGGTCTGGGTGAAGCAGCGAAGAAGCCCATCTTCAAGGACTCCATGATTTACTTTTCGCGATATTCCGGAGGGCAGGCCTACACGAGGTGGGGAAAGAGTACGGTTCAGCAAACACTCAGTACCATCGCCACGGAAATTCACAGCCAATACGAAATTACCTATGCTCCGCCCAAACCCATTGCGGTGGGATTCCACACCATCAAAGTTGATGTGCGGCGTCCCGGGGCGAAGGTGCGGACGCGCGCGGGATGGTTTTATCAAGGTGAACCGCCGCGCGGTGTGAGGGTGAAATAAGGCGGGCAATTCACCGCCGGCGCGTTGCCTTACTGAAATTCGTCGTAGCTCCGATATTCCTTCACGCTCTTCCCTGATTGCAATTCGATTTCCGCAAAATAAGGCCGCATATCGTCTTCGCTGACGCGAAACACCACCACACGCAATTTCCCCTGATCATTGCACACAATCGTGAAGTACTTGTTTTCTCTCACCCGAGCAGGCGCCGGCGGCACCTTCCACGCGATTTTCATGGCCATGACTTGCGCGCTGATGTCGGGCCGAAACTCCATCAAGCTGACCCCGGCAAACGGCAGGCTGAAACTGCCTCCCGGGCACTTGAA
>JASHTZ010000217.1 GCA_030040295.1 Terriglobia bacterium
CCGGCAGTTGCCGGGAAAAAACTTTATCCGTAAACTGTAACCAAGGTGAATCCTCCCGGTAGGGTTGTGAATCAGATGTTCGGCATAGGGGTGGCATCTCAAGGTAAGGAGGCAAGTGATCAGTCATCGGTTGGAGGAGCAAAAGCTCAAAAAGCATGACTTTGAACCTGTGAGATTCCGTTTACTAGAAACTGAGAACTGACAACTCGATCTTATGAGCAAATCGCTGGTGATCGTGGAATCGCCCGCCAAGGCGAAAACCATCAACAAATACCTCGGCTCGGACTATTTGGTGAAGGCCTCGATGGGCCACGTCATGGACCTGCCCAAAAAGGAGCTGGGCGTTGACGTGGAGCACGGCTTTCGGCCCACTTACAACGCCATCCCCGCTCGCAAGGAAGTGATTGCCGACCTGAAGTCCGCGGCAAGCAAGGCCAACTCGATTTATCTCGCCGCCGACCCCGACCGCGAAGGCGAGGCCATCTGCCAGCACTTGCACGAGCTGCTCCATTCCGGCAAACGCAAGTTTCATCGCGTTCTTTTCAATGAAATTACCCGCGACGCTGTGCGCGCGGCATTCGAGCACCCCAAGGAAATCGACTCGCACCTCGTGAACGCACAGCAGGCGCGGCGAATCCTCGATCGCCTGGTGGGTTACCAGGTCAGCCCGCTGCTTTGGGAAAAGGTGAAGCGCGGAATTTCCGCCGGTCGCGTGCAGACCGTGGCGCTGCGCTTAATCGTCGAGCGCGAGCGCGAAATCCAGGCGTTCCAGAAGAAGGAATATTGGACCATCACCGCGCTCGTGGAAGGCAAGAATCCTCCGGAATTTGAAGCCCGCCTGGCGAAATATCAGGGCAAGGATATTGAGATTCCTGATCAGGCCTCGGCGGACCAGGTGACCGCTGCCATCAAGGCCGCAACCCTCGTGGTGCAATCGGTTACCACCAAAGAAAAACGCAAGTTCCCCGTTCCTCCCTTCATCACCAGCAAACTTCAGCAGGAAGCTGTGCGCAAGCTGCGCTTCTGGGCCAAGAAAACCATGATGGTGGCGCAGCACCTTTACGAAGGCGTGGAATTGCCGGGCGAGGGCGCGGTGGGTTTGATCACTTACATGCGCACGGATTCCACGCGCGTTGCGGAAGGCGCGCTCACCGCCGTGCGCGGCTACATCAAGGAAAAATTCGGGGATGGATATCTGCCCGATCAGGCCATCCACTACAAGAGCAAGAAGGACGCCCAGGACGCGCACGAAGCCATCCGGCCCACGGACGTTCTGCGGACGCCCGAATCGCTGCGCAAGATTCTGGGACCCGATGAATACAAGCTCTACAAATTGATCTGGCAGCGCTTCGTGGCCTCGCAGATGAATCCCGCGATCTTTGACCAGACCACCGTGGACATTGCGGCGGGCGATTACACGCTGCGCGCCACGGGTTCCGTCGAGAAATTCAAGGGTTTCCTCGCCGTCTATGAAGAGGGCAGGGACGAAAAAGAAGGAGTGGAGGAAGACGAAGAACTGAAGCGCCGCCTGCCTGCCGTGGCCGAGGGCGAGCGCCTGAAGCTGAACAAACTGACGCCCGAACAGCACTTCACCGAGCCCCCGCCGCGCTACAACGAAGCCACGCTGGTGAAGGCTCTCGAGGAAAAAGGCATCGGGCGGCCCTCCACTTACGCCACCATTCTCTCCGTCATTCAGAACCGTGAATACGTGGAGAAGAACCAGGGGCGCTTCTTCCCCACCCAGCTCGGCATGCTGGTGAGCGACATGCTCGTTAAGAATTTCAGCGACATTTTCGACGTTGCCTACACGGCGCGCATGGAAGAGGAGCTGGACGAAGTCGAGGAGGGCAAACTTTCCTGGACCGACGCGCTGGAGGATTTCTACAAAAAGTTCAAAAAGGAATTGCGCCAGGCCGAGCGCCACATGGAGGACATCAAGGGCGAGGGTATTCCCACCGACGTCAAGTGCGAGAAATGCGGCAAGCCCATGGTCATCCGCCTCGGGCGCAACGGGCCGTTCATGGCGTGCACAGGCTACCCGGATTGCGACGGCACCAGCGACCTGCCGCCCGCCCTTGCCGCGAAGTACGCCAGCGCCTCGCCGCCGGCCCCGGAAGTGGCCGCCGAGAACTGCGAAAAGTGCGGCAAGCCCATGGCCGTGAAGCGCGGGCGCTTCGGCTACTTCCTGGCGTGCACGGGTTATCCCGAGTGCCATAATACTAAGAAAATTATAATTAAAGAAGGTAACGCCACGGCGGTGGGCGACCAGCCGCTCGAGGAAAAGTGCCCCGAATGCGGCAATCATCTGGTCATCAAGCACGGCCGCTACGGCCAGTTCACCGCGTGCAGCAATTATCCCAAATGCAAGTACATCAAGCGCGAAACCCTGGGAATTCCCTGCCCGGAGAAGGGCTGCACGGGCGAACTTATGGCGCGCCGCACGCGCTTCAAGACCACTTTCTACGGTTGCACCCGCTATCCGGACTGCAAGTTTACCTCGCGTGACAAGCCCGTGGCTGAACCGTGCCCGAATTGCGGCTCGCCGATTCTGGTGGAGAAGTTCAACAAGAAGACCGGCGAAACCGTGCGGCGTTGTCCCAACGAAGCCTGCACGTTCGAGCGCGCCGTGGCGTAAGTTGGGGCATGCACGACGAAAAAAGCTTGCACCGAAGTACGGCAGGCCAAGGTGCCTCTAGGTGATATAATGAGGGCATGTGGACTTCGGTGACTTGTCTGGGTAGAATTCAGGCGGTGTCCGCATCTGGGGAGAAAACAGACGGTCGATTCTAGCCCAAAGCCGATGACTGGCAATGTCAGGACCCTTCCGGATTTTGATAACCCCCCTGCTGTCGAAACAGTTCTGGGGGTGCGCTTCGCGCCGTTGAAGAAATGGCAAGCCTCGCACTTCGGATTATTCTGGAATCGCATCAGGGAAGAATATCCCCGCACCGAGATTCACAGCGCTCTTAGTTCCGTTGATGCTCCCGTCGTTTTTTGTTTTCCGGAGGAAGCCCAATTGGAATTTGACGCCCCGATCAGGTGCTGGTACAGGAATCGAAACGAGGCAACACTGATCCAGGTGCAAAATGATCGGTTCATACACAACTGGCGAAAACTTGAGGCTACTCAGCCTTACTTACACTACGGAGAGCTTCGGCCGGAATTCGAAAAAAATTGGCAGCGGTTTCGCGAGTTCTTGAACGATGAGCGCTTGGGCGAAGCCAAGGTCGTTGAATGCGAGGTCACATACATCAATCAGATTGAGCGAGGAGACGGCTGGGACACCTTTGCTGACCTGCCAAATGTGGTCAACTCATGGTGCGGATCAAAGAGTACAGGGTTTCTCCCCCAACCAAGTCTGGTTTCTTTCAATAGTATTTACTCGATGGACAATAAGGACGGCACTCTGCGCGTGGCACTCCAGCCGGCCTTCCGTCCGGCCGATAACAAAGAGGTGATACAAATCACAGTGACTGGGCTCTGTCGACCGCTCGAAGCAAGCCATAGCCAGATCGTCTCGAGCCTCGACGCTGCGCGTGGCTGGGTCGTACAAGGGTTCACTGATATTACTTCTTCGAACATGCACCAGATCTGGAGGAGGAAACTATGAGCCAAGCGGCAGTTTGGGCAGGCTCTCTGGTGATGCCCAGAGAGAGGGAGCGTAGACAACAGTGGAGCAGGGTCAGAACCTTGGAGAAACCCCGGCTGCTGGAGTGCCTAAGGATGGTTACAGATCTTTCCAAACTCGATCAGAATTGGGACGGGCACGATAGCGGAAGGATTCAAGGTGCCGCTCTCTCAGCCGCGATCGACATTGTGCTACATGCTCCGCTCGAGTACCTTTCGGTACCACATGTTTGCCCTGTTTCCGGAGGTGCAGTCGGATTGCATTGGAGGGCTGGAGAACGGGAACTTGAGCTCACAGTTTTGGGAAACGGAGCCATCGAATATCTCGCGGTTCCTGGACAAACCCCTGGGGACGAGAGGGCAATTGAAGAGGGAGTTTTAAGTCCGGGTTGCGCCGACGAAGTGCGCCGTTGGCTGCAATGGCTCATCGAATCTTGAGGATGTTGCCAGAACTAGCATCACGAGCATGCCGCGAGAAGACGACGCGAGTATCGGGAACGAAATCGTGCTGTGGCGGGCCTTCAGCGGACTTCAAATATGTATCGAACCCGACGGTACGGAGCGCCCAGAGTCATGGGCATTCAGAGATCAGACCAATGAGGTTTCGCTATTCGTCGCCCAAGAAACTGACCTCGATTGGCTACATGCCTTACTCCCGGGGACAAAGATCGCAGCGATCACCGCGGGCGATGCACGCGAGTGCGGATTTTTGGTAACACGGGACCCGCTGCCGGGTCAGCCGTCACACGCGCTGATATGCCCACTTCCGCAGTCGCAAAAAAGCAGAAGAGGAAACGAACGTAAACTCGCCAAGCGGGCTCGAATCCTTTAAACATAGGCACGCTTGCTGGCAATGGCGCGTGTGACAACGCCTGCCGGGTGACGCGGCTACTCTCCCCTGGCCGTGGCGAAGCCCTTCGCGGTCCAATCGTCGTAAAAGCGCTGCGGGATTTCCAGCAGCTTGAGATTCGCGAATCCCATTTCCTTCAGCGTGCGGAAAGCGGGGCGAATGTTGGGGCAGTGGTCCCACGGGCAGCAGCCGCAGTAGATGACGATTTGCTGGTTGCGGGGGAGATGGGCGACGAGTTTCTTCAGCGCCGCAAGGCCGTCGGGTTGCGATGCCGGACCGGCATATTTTGAACCCGGAATGTGGCCCATCCTGTACATCACGCCAAAGCCCACCTGAATCAGGATGGTCTTCCCTGCATTTACCTCGGCAAGTTGGCGATTCAGTTCCGAAGCGGAAATCAGCTCGGCAGAACTCCAGGGCGATGATGTGTCCGCAGCCGTCGCGGCGACACTGAGGAGCAAGAGCAAGATCGAAGCGGATACAAGTCTGCGAAATAACGGCATGGCCGTTTCCTCCTATCGACTCCGGCGTCAGGATTCCCGCCCAGCCATCGCGCGCGCGAGCCAAAGCGCCCCCTCCACAGGCGGGCGTTTGAGCAACTCCACGCGTGCGCGGGGAGCGGCGCGGCGAAGATAGCGCGCGAAGGCGCGGCGAATCAGGTTACTCGATTGGAAAACGCCGCCCGATGCGATTACGGGTGTTGAGCGGCGCGTCCAACCGGTTCGCTTCATTAGGGCAATGGCCAAGTTGGCGAGGTCGCGTGCCGCATCATCGCACAAGCGGCGCGCCACGCCGTCTCCTTTGGTTGCGGCCTTCATCACCAGCGGGAAGAGCGCGGCAATCTGCTGCTGGTCGATGCGCTTGGTCGTAACCGCCGTGATGTCGCGCAGCGCCCAATGCCGGCAGATTCGCTTCATCAGAACAGTCCGCGGTCCGCGGCAGTCGAAGGCGCGCAGTGCCGCGGCCACGGCCTTGCGCCCCAGGTCGTATCCCGAGCCGTGATCGTCAAAGGGAATTCCCCAGCCGCCGGCGCGCAAAACGTTGCCCCGATGATCGCGCGCGAAAGCGATGGAGCCTGTGCCGGCAACCACCACAATGCCCGGAGCGTCTCCCACGGCCGCGGCCAGCGCAATGGCGGCGTCAGAGATCAGCAGGTGGTGTTGGGCGGGAATTTGCCGGCGCAGCCAGGCCAGGAGCTTGCGATGAACCACTCGCCGGTCCACACCGGCGACCCCGGCGCACACGGCGTCGAGCATGGGGGCTGAATGCGGCGCGACGCCGCGGGAAAAGCCGGCATCTCGCAAACAGGCGCGAAACGCTTTCAGAATTTCCCGCTCGGCGGCGCGAAACCCCACTTTGAGCGGATTGGAAGGGCCTGTCTCAGCGCGCCCCAGAACCTTGCCTTCGCTATCGGCCAGCCACGCTGCGGTGCGCGTGCCGCCGCCGTCAATTCCCAGGCAACAACCCATGAAGCGCGTCTCTCAATCCCTTCCCAAGGGGGTCCAATGCAACATGACGAGTCGATCGCGATTATTCCTTAGCGGAGACGACCTGCAAAACCTCATCCATGGTGGTCCAACCGTTCTGAAGCAGCCAAACACTGTAATCCTTCAGCGTTTTCATGCCGTGCTTGATGGCCAGATCGGAGATAGCTTCAGAGCTTCCCCCGCCCGCCACCAATCGCCGCAGTTCGGCGTTCATGCGAAGCACTTCGTACACGCCCACGCGCCCGCGATAACCGGTC
>JASHTZ010000218.1 GCA_030040295.1 Terriglobia bacterium
TGAAGGCGTTTGCCATGGAGTCCTTTGAAGTGGAGAAATTCAAGGCCACCACGCGCCGCTTGCTACGCGTAAGCCTGCGTTGGGTGCGGGCGCAGGCGGTTTCCTCGCCCCTCATGGAAGTTCTGGGAGCCATCACCATTGCCGGCCTGCTCTTTTACGAACGCCGCCTGATTCTGAATCACCTTCAGACCACCGGAGATTTTATTGGTTTTCTCTACGCGTTGCTGA
Source organism: Terriglobia bacterium (assembly GCA_030040295.1). Lineage (GTDB taxonomy): Bacteria > Acidobacteriota > Terriglobia > UBA7540 > UBA7540 > Bog-366. The sequence continues at coordinate 229 of JASHTZ010000218.1, forward strand.
GTTCCTACGAGCCGGTAAAGCGCCTGACGGGCGTGAGCAACGCCTTTGCGCAGGCGCTGGGCGCCTCCGAGCAGGTGTTCCAATACCTCGATTCGCAGCCGGAAATGGTCGACAAGCCGGGAGCGCCACGCCTGCCTCCCTTCCAGCGCGAGATTATCTTTGAGCAAGTGGAGTTTGACTACGAGGATGGAGTTCCATTGCTGCGCGACATCAATCTGCGCATCGGCAAAGGGGAAGTGGTGGCTCTGGTGGGCCCCAGCGGCGCGGGCAAGACGACGCTCGCCAGCCTGATTCCGCGCTTTTTCGACGTCGATGAGGGGCGCATAACTATTGACGGCCACGATGTGCGAGACATCAAGCTTGATTCCCTGCGCTCGCAGATCGGCATCGTCACGCAGGAGACGATTCTCTTCAATGACACGGTTTACAACAACATTTGCTACGGCAGCCGCTGGCCCACGGAGGCGCAAGTTCGCGAAGCGGCCCGCGTGGCCCTGGCGGAAGAATTCATTCGCGAGATGCCGCAGGGTTATCAAACCATGATCGGCGAGCGCGGCCAGCGCCTTTCCGGTGGCCAGCGCCAGCGCATCGCCATTGCCCGCGCCCTGCTGAAGAATCCGCCCATTTTGATTCTGGATGAAGCCACCTCCGAGCTCGATACGGAATCCGAGCTGCTCGTCCAGCGCGCTCTCAGCAACCTGATGGCGGGCCGCACCGTGGTAGTGATTGCCCATCGGCTCTCCACTGTTCGCCGCGCCGAGCGCATTGTGGTGATCGACCGTGGGACGATTTCCGAAATCGGCACGCACGATGATCTGGTGAGCCGCGGAGGCATCTACCAGCGCCTGCACGATCTGCAATTCGTGGACGCGGAGCCGTGAAGAGGTGGCACGGCCATCCTGGCCGTGACCCAACCGCCGGCTGGAAGCCCGTGCCCCGACAGCGCGAAGATGAAACCCTGACTGGCGATTTTCGAGTTTCGTTCCCCAAGGGTGATAATCGGGACCCACCAATGCTGCGCAGCATGACAGGCTACAGCCGCGTGGAAACGCAGGAAGCGGGGTTCGCTCTCACCGTGAGCATCCGCGGCACCAATCACCGCTTTCTCGACGCGCAATTGCGCCTGCCCTCGAGCCTCGATCCGCTCGAATCCGCCGTCCGCAAGCTGGTGAAGGAGCATGTGGCGCGCGGACACGTGGAAATCACCGTGGGCTTAGCCAGCCTGGGGTCAGAGGAACTGGAAATCGATCGCAAGCTCCTGGCCGCCTACCTGAAGGGTTACCAAGCCCTGAAGCAGGAATTCGGCGCCGCAGCCGAGCCGGACCTGATGGCCCTGCTGCACGTTCCCGGGTTGATCGTGAGCGGCAACGGGAAGGTGGCTCCGGAAAAATTCGAGCTGGTTCGCCAGGCGCTCGAGAGCTCCGTGGCCGAGGCACTCGAAGAGCTGAACAAAATGCGCGTCTGCGAAGGCGAATCGCTCGAGCGGGACCTCAAGGGGCGCCTGGGGCGGCTTGAGGCACTTCGTATCAACGTCTCGAAGCTCGCAGAAAAAGCGTCGGAGTTCTATCAACAGCGACTGGAGGGACGCATTCGCGAACTGGCGGCAAGCGTGGAAATGGACAGTGCGCGCCTGGCGCAGGAAGTGGCCTACCTCGCCTCGCGCTCCGACATCACGGAGGAATTGACGCGCTTTCAGAGCCATATCGACCAGGTTCGTCAGCTCCTGCGGGAATCTTCGGAGGTGGGCAAGAAGCTCGATTTTCTTCTCCAGGAAATGAATCGCGAGGCCAATACACTGCTCTCCAAAACGACGGACGTTCCGGAAGTGGGCCTGGAGATCACACGGCAGGCCATCGAGATGAAGACCGAAATCGAGAAGTTGCGCGAGCAGGCGCAGAATATTGAATAAAATGGTTAGTGGCAAGTGACTGGTTGTTAGAAAAAGGATCAAGGCTGTCTCCGTGGCGCGGGCTTCCAGCCCGTATCGGTCATGGGCAGGCTGGCCAGGCCACCTCACTGAGAACCGATAGCTGAAAATGATTCTTGGCAGCATCTTCGTGATTTCAGCCCCCTCGGGTGCGGGGAAATCGACGCTCATCAAGCGTCTGATTGCCCGCATGCCGGAGCTCAGTTTTTCGGTCTCCTACACCACGCGCGCGCCGCGGGCGCAGGAGCAAGACGGCAGCGATTATAACTTCGTTTCGCGCAAAGTCTTTGAGCGCATGGTCCGGCGCGACGAATTTGTGGAGTGGGCGGAGGTCTACGGGCATCTGTACGGCACGGCGCAGAAACCTCTGCGCGCCGCCCAGGAAAAGGGCCGCGATATTCTGCTTGATATCGACGTGCAAGGCCACGCGCAGCTTCGCCAGCGCCTTCCCGAGGCAGTGAGCATCTTTATTCTGCCGCCGTCTTTTCAGGAACTGGCCCGCCGCCTACGCGACCGCCACTCCGACGCGAAGGAGGAGATCGAGCGCCGGCTAAATACCGCGCGCGGAGAGATCGCCCACTGGACGGAATACGACTACGTAGTTGTGAACGATTTGAAGAAGGACGCCACCCAGGCGCTCGAAGTCATTGTGCGGGCGTCGCGCTTCCGCCGCCAAACCCAGGAGGCGCTGGTGGAAAAAATCATTGGGACATTTGGAGGATAAAGTCGAATGGAACTACCACAGAACCTGGACAGCAAGTTTCGTTTCATCCTGGTGGCCGCGCGCCGCGCCCGGCAATTGCAGGGCGGCGCCAAAGCCCTGATTCAAAGCCCCACGAAGCGCTCAACCCGCGTGGCCCAGCAGGAAGTGGGCGCGGGGCTGGTGCCCATTGAGGTCATCTCCCATGCAGCCGCTGACAAGAACAAGAAGAAAGCGGCGAAATAGTGGGCCTAGATGTAATGCCGGTTCGCTGATTTGCCCTCTCCTTAGGGAGGCCCGGAATTCGTCAACGGGGATTTGAGTCCCCGGGAATTTGTCCTGTAGCTCAATCATCATGCGCGTGGCGTTGGGAGTCTCGGGAGGGATTGCGGCTTATAAAGCGGCGGAACTGGTGCGCGTGCTTCAGGACAAGGGTCTGGAAGTACAGGTGGTGATGACGCGCAGCGCGCGCGAATTCATTACTCCGCTGACCTTTGCGACGCTCTCCGGGCACAAGGTCATTACCGAGATGTTTGGCGCGGAGGCGGGTGGCGGAAACATTGAAAGTGCCGTCGAGCACATCGCCGTGGCGCAGTCGATTGACGCCCTGGTGATTGCCCCCGCAACGGCGAACGTGCTGGCGAAAATGGCGCACGGCGTCGCTGACGATTTTCTCACCACGCTTTGTCTTGCCATGCAGGCGCCGGTGATTGTCGCCCCCGCTATGAACGTGAACATGTGGCAGCACGCGGCCACGCGGGAGAATCTTGAAACCCTGCTCCGCCGCGGCGTGCGCGTGGTGAATCCCGACGAAGGTTATCTCGCCTGCGGCATGACCGGAGCCGGCCGGCTGGCCTCCCTGGAATCGATTGTGCAAGCTGTTTGCGATGCCATGGGCTTGCGCGAGGATTTTTCCGGTCAAACGGTTCTGGTAACTGCCGGCCCCACGCAGGAACCGCTTGACGCGGTTCGCTACCTCAGCAATCGCTCCAGCGGCAAGATGGGATACGCGCTGGCCGAGGCCTCCCGCCGCCGTGGTGCGCGGGTGATTCTGGTCGCAGGGCCCACATTCGCCGAGCCTCCCTCCGTGCACACGCTCGAGCGGGTTCGCACCGCGAGCGAAATGGCGGAGGCGGTGTTTCGCCATCTGGGTTCCACAAGCGTCGTCATCATGGCTGCCGCGGTTGCGGACTTCCGTCCCGCAGCCCCTCACGCCGGAAAAATCAAGAAACCCGATGGCCCCCAAGTTATGAATCTGGAGCCTGCGGTCGATATCCTGGCGGAATTATC
>JASHTZ010000219.1 GCA_030040295.1 Terriglobia bacterium
GAGAACGAGCACTACCTTCGTTCCGCCCACGTTAAATTCCGCGCTTTCGCCGCGCATTAAATTCCCCTATAGTTTCAAATGCCGAGCTTCGAGTTTCGAATTTCGAGCTTCAATCACCCATGAAACGCCCCATTCCACCAAGTCTTTTCTTCCGCAACGCCTCACAGCTTCTCACGCTGTCCGGGCCGCCGATTCCGCGGCGGGGCGCGGCGATGGGTGAACTGGGAATCATCCCGGATGGCGGCGTGCTGACCGAGGGGGAAAAGATTTCGAGCGCCGGGGCTTCACGTGCGCTGGAGCGCGAGGCGCTCTGGCGGCGTGCCGAGGCCATTGACTGCCGGGGCCGCGTGGTGATGCCCGGCTTTGTCGATTCGCACACGCATCTGATTTTTGCCGGCGGCCGCGTGAACGACTACGAGCTGCGTTTGCAGGGAAAGACATACCAGGAAATTGCCGAAGCCGGTTTCGGGATTCAATCCTCGGCGCAAAAGGTGCGGGAAGCCAGCGCGGATGAATTGCAAAACCAAGCTTCGGCATTGCTTGCGCAATTTGCGGCGCATGGAACAACCACGATCGAGGTAAAAAGCGGCTACGGGCTGGAAATTGATCAGGAAATGAAAATCTTGCGAGCGATTCAGTCGCTGCAAAAGGCGACGAAACTGGAATTGGTTCCAACCCTGATGGCTCTACACGCGGTCCCATCCAGCTATCGCGACCGCAGGGCCGAATACGTGGAAGAAGTGGCAACTCGCCTGGTTCCGCAAGTAGCCGGGGCGGGGTTGGCGGAGTTCATCGACTGCTTCTGCGATCGCGGAGCATTCAGCGTGGAGGACTGCCGGCGCGTGCTGGAAGCGGGAAAGCGCCACGGATTGATTCCGCGCATTCATGCCGAGCAACTGGCCCACACCGGAGCGGCGCGGCTGGGCATCGAGCTCGGCGCCGCCTCCGCCGACCACCTCGACATGCTGAAGGGAGCGGACTTTCGCGCCCTCGGGCGCTCCAATATTATTGCCACACTCCTGCCGGGTGCGAATTTCCACTTGGGATTAAGGTTTTATGCTCCCGCGCGCGCCTTGATCGAATATGGAGCAGCCGTGGCGCTGGCCACGGACTTCAACCCCGGCACCAGCCCCACGCTGAACATGCAATTCATCCTCTCGCTCGCCTGCGCGCAAATGCGCATGACGCCTGCGGAGGCCATTACCGCGGCCACCATCAATGGCGCCTGCGCCGTTCGCCGCGGCGAACGCCTTGGTTCAATCGAGGCAGGGAAGCAGGCGGATTTGGTTGTGATGGACGTGGACGACTACCGTGAAATTCCGTACTACTTTGCGGTAAATCATTGCATGATGACCGTTAAGCGCGGGCGAGCGATTTACGCACCTGGCCAACTGTAGCGAGGGTGTCCGCACCCGCGAAAACACACGCACGCTGGTGAAGGGCCACGCGAAACACCTGGTCACGGGTGGGGACACCCGCGCTACAGAATCCCGCGGGATCTTGAGGTGATACCCATTTGATAAAGAAAATTGACCGAAATCGCGAATCTCTCAAATACACGATTGATTATAGGCATCCACCTCTCTTGGAAGTTGAGCCGGGAGAGTCCTTCGCTTTGGAAACAGAAGACGCTGCATCCGGAACGTATCGGAGCCTGGACGATGCGGCGTACCTGCTTGATGCCTGGTATCTGAGTTATTCTCCCAAGATGGCCAACCCCCTGACCGGGCCGGTTTACGTGCGGGGAGTTGAGCCCGGCGACACGCTCGCCGTCGAAATCGAACGCATAGACCTGGACACACAAGGGGCCACATACTGGCGTCCAGGGCACAGGCCGCTTGGCGATTCCATTGCGTGGGGTGATCTCAGCAAGCCCACTTTGGTTATCGGCCGCAGATTAAACGGAGAAGTGGTGATGGAGGAAGCAGCCACGTGGGAGAATGGAAGGGTTCATCGCCACCCTTTAGGGCTGCGCGTGCGCGAGTCGCCCTTTATTGGAACCATTGCTGTGGCTCCGGAACGTGAGGTTGAAACCCCTGGGTTGGGTCAGGGAAGCTGGGGAGGAAACATGGATGTAAGGGATATCTGCCCTGGCACGCGCATCCTTCTCCCCTGCTATCATGCCGGCGCTCTGCTCTACGTCGGAGATGTTCACGCTTGCCAGGGTGATACGGAGTTTTACGGCACAGCGATGGAAATTCGGAGTACGGTTACGCTCCGTTGCGAGGTCCTGAAACACCGCAGTGTTCCCTTCGTCCGCCTGGAGAAAGCGAAGAGCATCGTTTCCGTGGCGTGTGCCCGGCCGCTTGAAGAAGCAGTCTGGCGCGCGAGCATTCAGTTGATGGAATGGCTGGTTCAGGACTTCGGTTGTACTCAGCGGGAAGCTTACCTGCTGCTTGGCGTTAATCCGGATTTTCGCATCAACGTTTATCAAATGGCTCCAATCGCCCGATTGCAGTACACGGTGGGAGCCGAAATATCGAAGGAAGCTTTGCCGAATCGGCAACTAGAGAAAAAAAGCAAGGATTAGCTGTTCCAATGTCAGCCGCGAATGATTTGTGCAAAGTGCTGGTGAACCGCGATTGGGTTCGGCGCGAGCTTCCATTCCCTCACGTTGTGGCGAGCAACGTTTTCACTGCCAGCTTTTATGAGGCTTTGTCGTTACAGTTGATGGGAATGCTGGGTGGCGGGCCGGAGAAAACCAAGCCTCCTCGGGCGATGCCTGGCCTTGATGTGTTCGGCATGGCATTTGCCCCGCCGGTCAGCGGTCCCCTGGCGGTTTTTGTCTCGCCGGCCTGGCGCGACTTGATGTGTCAACGCTTTGACATCTCTCCTACGCCGTATGTTTACGCGGGCGCCCATCATCACTCGGCGGGAAGCAAGAGCGGCTTCATTCATACGGATTTCGGCGCGGCATGGTATGCCCACGGCAGCAATGGCAGCATCCAACTTCCCAATCATCAGCTTTGCAACTACCAGACCGGGAAAGGTGACCTGAGTGACGCGCAAAAGGTGCAGGTGGTGCGTGGGGTGGTGCTGCTGTTCTACCTGCTCAACGACGGGTGGGAACCGGGAGACGGGGGCGAAACCGGCCTCTATGCCCGCGAGGATTTGCCGGTGTCAGAGCCCTCCGCGTTCGTGCCGCCGGTCAATAACAGCCTGGTGGCGTTTGAGTGCTCGCCCGCTTCATTTCATACTTTCATCAGCAACCGCAAGCGCCCTCGAACCTCGATCACTGTCACCGTTCATCGCACCCTGGAAGACGCGGAACGCCGATTCGGCCGGGAGCACGTCAAGAAATGTTGCGGGCGAGAGACATCGACCACCGAGGGCCGAGAGTTGGGCAGAGAAGTGCCCTCTTGATCTTCTCTGTGCCGCTCTCTGTATGCTCCGTGGTGAGCCGCCCCTGTCCGCGATGAATATTTCAGCCAAAAAGTCCGGAATTGGGCTATACTTCACTGGCATTGCAGGCCCATAATCTCGCGCCTCAGGGGTTAGGAGGTGCAAGTTTAAAGTGGCGAAGAAAATTCCCCTCATTCTGGCTTTTCTGCTCCTTTCTGCGTTGGCCCCTTGTGCCAAAGACCTGAGCGATTACCCTTTGAAGGTTGAAATTCTGGCGAATCACTGGGACCGGTACCGGCCCCGGCCGGTGCGCGATCCTGCCTGGTGGGTCTACCGGGTGAGCGGCCAGGGAAATATCATCGACGGTGGCGCGGTGCGCGCGTTCGACTTCAAGTACCAAGATGCGCAGGTGGCGCGTCACACTCTTGCCAACCAGTCGTATCCGGCGCGCTGGAAGAAGCCGCAGCGCGAGCTGGAAGTTTTGACGCCCGACGTCGGGCACGAAGGAAAATACATCGCCTTCGAGATGGATACTACGGTGCTCGAAGGCGTTTATGTGGGCCGTGGCGCGAGTATGGCTGAAGTATCGCAGGCGGAATACCTGGCGCAAAAGGCCAAAGGACAAACCACCACTTCGGCAAGTGCGGGCCAGCCCGCCGGCGCAGCCTCGGCGCTGGAACAGCCTCCTGCCGCCCCTGGGACTTCGGAACAGCCTGCCGCCACCTCAAGCCTTTCCATCACTTCCACTCCTGCCGGCGCTGACATCGATGTGGACGGTGAACTGGTGGGTATGACGCCCTCGGTGCTCCAGCTTAGTTTGGGCGAGCACACCATCGTTCTGCACAAAGCCAGCTTCAAGGATTGGCAAAGGAAAATGAAAGTGGTGGCAGGAGATATCAAACTAAATGCCGATTTGGAGCCGGCAAGTGTGAATTGATAAGGGTCGAGGAAGCCGCAAAGAGGCGTTGAATGAAACTTCCAAAGCTGAAAACCTGCCTGCTGTTTTTCCTGTGCATTCCGGTGCTGCCTCTTTCCGCGAAGGACTTAAACGATTATCCGCTGCGGGTCGAGATCATTTGGAAACATTGGGAGGTTTATAACCTGGCCCCCGGTTCCACCATCCCTTCTTTCGTCCACAAGGTGAACGGTCACGGCAACATTCATGACGGAAGCGCCGCGCAGGGATTTGACTTTGAGTATCAGGGTTCACCAAACCTCGGAGCCGCGGCGCCCAATGAGATTTTTCCAGCGAGATGGAAAAAGCCGCAGCAGGAGCTGGAACTTTTGCTGCCGGATGTCGGCCACCAGGGCAAGTATTTTACTTGCGAGCTGAAGACGCTGGTTCGCAAGGGCGTGTACGTGCGAAGCAGCCAGGGGGTGGTGGAGATTTCGCAGGAGGATTACAAGGCAGGAAAAGTTCCTGCCCGAGAATCCGGCGCGGGGCAAGTAGCACCTCCAGCGACTTCGAAACTTTCGGTTGGATCGAATCCCGCGAGTGCCGATATCGAGGTTGACGGGGAGTTCGTGGGCACCACGCCCTCAGTTCTTGATCTCACGCCCGGCCAGCACACCATTACTTTGCAAAAAACCGGGTACAAGCCGTGGCAAAAAAAGATGGAGTTGCTCGCCGGGGAAATTACTTTGAACCCGGACTTGGAGCCCGTGAGCGCCAAATGAGGCGGAGCGAGGCTTGCCGCGCGGCGAGTGAATCTGCGCGGGAAGCGAGTCTGCGAAATAAGAAACCTTCTCTCGTCACGACGCAAAAACGCCAAGTCCCGCCAACGCATGCATTGCTTTCACCGTGCAACACCCCGTGCTCCCTGGGCGTAACCAAAGCAGGGTTTTCACCACAGTGGTCATGGAGAATTACAGACAAGACCTTCGCCTCTCTGTGCGCACTGTGGCGAGGGCTCTTTCCTGGCTGTTAGATTTTTGTGCCGGGCTCATTCCCACCGTGCGCATTTGATCCAATTCGTAAAGAAACTCGCGCCTCCGCCGCGTCTCAAGATACGCCTTGCGACTTTGCTGTGCCGGAGTTGGCTCAACTATTCGGTGAGATTTTCGCAGCACCCTGCTCCAGTGCCCCAACTGTTCTGCCATGCCCTCTGTTTTCCGTCTAAGGTTAAGAGTTTCAGTCTGAAGGCTTGCAAACCCCGGATCTTCTTCAAGAGAATGAAGCGCGTACCGAAGCTCGGAAGCCGACCTGCGGGCAAGGAAGAGAAAAGCGGCCAATTCCTGCCCCGTCCCGCGCTCAAACCCCTCGGCAATGCTATCAGGAATAGAAACTGCTGCTTCCTCAATCTGAATGCGCAGGAAATCGTAGGGCCGGAAGAGAGGCTGGTCTGTGAAAGCGTGCGCGGCGGCGGCCAAGTTCATGGCTGCCTGCCACAAGGGGAGCCGCTCAAACCCTTCGCCTTTCATTTCTGCCTCGGCCGGTCCGATTGCGCTTTAGTTCAGTTCTACGAAGGAAAACTCGAACCACTTGCTCTACGCAATTTCTATCGGCAGAAACCTTGCGGAGGATTAGATCGGATTTCGCTGTGGCGAGATGCGGTGAAGCCCCTCAGACCCCGCCGTCGAGTGCCAGCGTCACATCCTGCGATGCGTTTGCGGATGCGGGTTGGCGTTTGCAGCGGGTTGCCGCATCGCGCACCCACCAGCCGATCAGCGGGAAACAGAAAATAGCGAAGAGCGTCATTTCCGCGGAGCGCGTTCCGTGCGGCATGTATTTCCAGGAAACATCGCGCACGATGGGCGCGAGAAGCAACAGCACAGCGGCGACGTGTAATCTTCCCATCAACAGCCAGAGGGCGCACACCACTCCCATCGAACCGAGGAAAAGGTACGCCGTAAAACCCCAGCGGCCGAGGATCGCCAGGGGAGGAAAAAGGATGAGGGGAATGTGAAAAAGGACGAGGGGAAGATGAAAAAGGTAGAGCGCCCCAATGGCAAAGATCCATCTTCCGCGATTCCAGGGGGGCGTTACGGCGCCGGTGGTCAACAGCAGGCAGAATGCGACCATCACCAGCCAGATTCCCGGTCCCAGCCAACTGATCGCCTCAGCCAGCAGCATGGCCCGGTGAGCGTGCGGACTCCGGGTCATGTTCATCAGCGTCCGAATCAGCGCGTCGTTGGCGAAAATCAGAATCGCGCCGACGAGGGTAAATGTAAGAATAGGGTACCGCGATGGTTTCATTGCGGCTCCGAATCAAGGATATTATAACAGGTTATGTCAAGCGCTCAAACTTACCAAAGTTAATAAATCATAGTGACGAAATGTCTGGGCGGCGCGGGCGTCTCGCCATCTGGCTGTAGCGCCGGTGTCCCCACCGGCGTAAAGGCCTCGGGTGGGGCACCCCTGCTACAGTTCTCGTGATACATTTCCTCCATGCGAACTCTCATCGAATGCGTTCCCAACTTCAGCGAGGGCCGCGATTCCGCCGTGGTGGAGGCGTTGATTCGCGCGCTGCTGGCGGGGCCGGACGTTTACCTGCTCGACCGCGAGATGGATGCGGACCACAACCGGTGCGTCATCACCATCGTCGGCGCGCCGGAGAGCATTGGCAAAGCGGCGCTGCGCGGAATGGCCGAGGCCGCGGAATTGATCGACCTGAACCACCACCAGGGAGCGCACCCGCGCCTGGGCGCTACGGATGTTGTGCCCTTCGTTCCCATCGCCGGCGTCACGCTTGCTGATTGCGCGCGCATCGCGGAGTGGGTGGCGGAGGAAGCCTGGCGGAAGCTCAGGATTCCGACGTATCTTTACGAAGCCGCGGCCCGCCGGCCGGAGCGCGTGAATCTGGAGAACATCCGGCGCGGGCAATTTGAGGGAGTGCGCGCGGAAATCGCCACCCGCCCGGAACGCCTGCCGGACTTCGGCGAGCCGGCGCTCCACCCCACGGCGGGCGCAACGGTGGTGGGCGCGCGCAAATTCTTGATTGCTTACAACATCAACCTGAACACTCCTGATGTTGCGCCAGCAAAGGCCATCGCCAAGAAGATTCGCGCCTCGAGCGGCGGGTTTCCCTGCGTCAAAGCCATGGGAGTGGATCTGAAGGCCCGCAACCTGGCACAGGTTTCCATGAATCTGACGGATTTTGAGACTACTTCCATCGCTACGGTTTTCGAGGCCGTGAGCAGGGAAGCCGTCCAGGCCGGATTGGAAGTGGCAGGCAGTGAAATTGTGGGTTTGGTGCCGCGCCAGGCGCTTGTCAACACGGCAGTGCAGTTCCTGCGAGTGGAAAATTTTACGCCAGAATTGATTGTGGAGAACCGGTTGGAGCAAGTACTCTCCGATGGAAAAGGGAAACTGGAAACTGGAGATTCGAAATCGAGTATGGGAAAGTCCGGTGCTTCAGACGCGCCTTTGCGGGTAATGGTCGAGGCGTTTGTGAAAGCCGTTGCGGCGCCCACTCCCACTCCGGGCGGCGGGAGCGTAGCAGCGCTGGCAGGGGCGCTGGCGGCGGGCCTGGGAGAAATGGTTTGCGGGATTTCTCTGAAGCGCAAATCGCTGGAGGCGCATTACTCGCAACTCGAAGCTTCGCGAGAGCATCTCGCCACGTTGCGCGAGTGCTTGATGGAAAACATCGATCGCGATGCGCAAAGTTACGAAGCTGTGCTGGCGGCCTGCAAACTGCCCAAAGCCACTGAGGCGGAAGTGGAAGCCCGCCGGCAGGCCATCGAGTCAGCCAACAAGAAAGCCTCAGAGATGCCGCTGGCGACCGCGGAATGGGCTGCTGCCGTCGAGCGCGAAATCGCCGGGTTGACGGGAATCATCATCCCTCAAGCCGCCTCGGATCTGCGCGTGGCGAACGACCTGGCCGCGGCTTCGCGCCAGGGCGGAATCGACAACGTGTGGGCCAACCTGCCGGCCGTCCGCGACATCGCCTGGCGGCAGGAGATCGAAGCTCGGCTGAGAAAGCTCCGGAATCGGGAATAGGGAGTGGGGACACCAATGGTCGCCGCATGAACCCACGCTGTTCATAAAACAAAATAAGGGCGGCCCAGAACATAATGGGTCGCCCTTATTGGCGCTCAGCCTTGCGCTCTCCGCTTATTCGCTTGGGGAGTTCTTCTTTCGGGCAGTGAAGCGCACCTGAGTAGGTGAAGCGTCATCCCCGATTTTTTCCACCAACCATTGTGACCTCGACTCCGTGGAGCCCAGATGTTCAATGCTGGCGATAGAGTGGCCCGCCTGGCACTCATAGCGGGACACATCACCTGAAGGCGAAACTACTCGAAAAGTTCCCTGCTCGCCTTCCAGTAATACAGCGGGATTAGTTGTTTGTTTTTGTTCTCCTACTGAGAACATAGGCTGATCCCTCCCTTCTGTTGATAATTTGCCAGTGTAGGGCCCCGGCCGCCGCTGGCAATCCCGGCAGCAGGAATAGCACCGCCCCCGGCCTCAAAGTTCAGCCGGCGTTCCAACTGCTTGTCCCTCGCAGCTTCCAAGCGGGGGGCAATTCTAGCGTGGCGGGCCTCTCGTCCCATTCGAGAGGTCTTCACGTTATCGAATGCCCCGGACCGAAGTCAATCAGGTGAATACCCGTCGCCGAAATGTTGCACGTCGCGCCCTACCCCCAGGGAATTCAAGGCAATGACGGGGCTCGGCTTGTGATATTTGACTGTAATTTTGCGCGCGCATAGAATCGAGTTTGGACGAGCTACCAATGGATTTTGATTTTGATACCATCATTCCCGAACCACCCCCGCCGCCTCTCAGACCTCCTCGCCGCGGACGGAGCCGAAAGCTTTTCGGCCAATTTGTTTTCCTGATCCTGCTGCTTCTCTCGATCGGAGCAGGAGCTTTAGGCGGACTGGTGTTCGTTTATTCCTCCGACCTGCCCAAGGTTCGCGAACTCACCGACTATCGCCCGGACGTGATGACGGAGATTTATGCGGATGATGGAACGGCGATCGGAAGTTTTGCCCTTGAGCACCGCGTCATCGTTACTTACAACCAGATTCCTCCTGTCCTCCGCAACGCGGTCATTTCAATTGAGGACAGGCATTTCGAAAGCCACTGGGGCGTGGACGTGCTGGGCATCATTCGCGCGGCCATCAAGGATGTGCTGGCCTGGCGCAAATCGCAGGGCGCCAGCACGCTGACGCAGCAGCTCAGCCGCATGCTTTTCCTCACCCCCAACCGCAGCTTCCACAGAAAAATCCAGGAAGCGCTGCTGGCCATTCAGATTGAGCGCTTCTTTACGAAGGACCAGATCTTCACGATGTACGCCAATCAGGTGGATTTGGGGCACGGGAATTTTGGATTTGAAGCCGCATCGCAATTCTACTTCGGCAAGCACCTGAACCAGTTGACGTTGCCGGAAGCGGCGACGCTGGCGGGTATTCCGCGCTCGCCGACATTGTATTCGCCCATCACCCATCCGGAGCAGGCCCGCCGGCGGCGCAACCAGGTGCTTCAGGCCATGCGGGAAAACGACAAGATCGATTCCACGCAGCTTAAGGATGCCGTCGCCGCGCCTCTGGGCTTGAACATCCAGCGCTGGAACTACACGATTGCCCCATATTTTGTGGAGGAAGTCCGCGAGTTCCTGGAGAGGAAATACGGACCAGAAGAAGTGAGCGAAAAGGGACTGCGCGTCTATACCACGCTCGATATCGGGTTGCAGCATATGGCGGAAGAGGCCTTGAAAAAGGGCTTGCGCGTGGATGACAAGCGGCGCGGCTGGCGCGGCGCCCAAAAGAACATCCTGAAGGACCATTTTTCGGCTCCCGACGGCACGCGCGCCAATCTCCAGACTTACGTTGACGACGATTGGAACAAACCGCCACAGGTGGATGACCTCATCCACGGGTTGGTGATGGACGTGAAGCCCGATTATGCCGACGTGCGGTTTGGCGACTTGATGGCGCGGATTGCTCCGCCGGATTTTTCCTGGACCAACAAGCAGCTTCCCTCCCAGGTATTCTCTCCCGGGGATGTGGACCTGTTTCTTGTCAAGGAAGTGAAGGGAAACACCATCAAGGCTACCCTGGATCAGGAGCCCGACGTCCAAGGCGCCATCCTGGCGATCGACAATTCCACGGGCGAGATCAAAGCGATGGTGGGTGGGTATGATTGGACCGAAAGCAAGTTCAATCGCGCTGTGCAGGCGGAACGCCAGGTGGGTTCTTCTTTCAAGGTTTACGTCTACTCCCAGGCGGTGATGGACGGGACCTCGCCCTTTGACACCATTTTGGACGAGCCGGTCAGCTACTCCACTTCTTCGGGCATCTGGGCGCCGCATAATTACGACGATAAATTCGAAGGAAACATCACGGTGTTGCACGCGCTGGCGGAGTCGCGCAACGTGCCCGCCGTCCGCACGCTGGCGCGCGTGGGAGTGGACAAGGTTATCAAGCTGTGCCGCAGATTTGGAATCACCTCGCGGCTGGTGCCGAACTTGCCCCTGGCTTTGGGCGCCTCGGACCTGACGCTTCTCGAACACACCTCCGCGTTCACCACCTTTCCCGACGATGGAGTGCACATTGCCCCGCGCATGGTCACGCGCGTGACCAATTATGATGGCCGTTTGATTGATGATTTCCCCGCAGAGGTGACGGACGTCATCCCCGCCTCGACGGCGCGCATCATGGTCTCGATGCTGCGCGAGGTTTTCAACTCCGGCACCGCCGTATCCGGCAAAGCCTTTGCCACAAAGTATCCGGTGGGGGGAAAAACCGGGACGACCAACGATTTCACGGACGCCTGGTTCCTGGGATTTTCGCCCTCGCTCACTTGCGGAGTCTATGTTGGCTTCGATGACCATCGCACGCTGGGTGACAAAGAGGAGGGGGCAAGGGTGGCGCTGCCCATCTGGCTGGATTTCATGGGGCACGCGCTAAAGGACAAGCCGGTGCAGGAATTCGCGCATTCGCCTCTGCTTACCTCGCCGGCCCAGGTGACGCAAATTCTGGCCAGCGCGACGCCGGAGGGCCTGCTGACTCCCACGTCTGCCGCGGCTGCGGTGAGCACGCCCGCTCCGCAAGCGCCGCCGCCCGCCGCACTGCCCGAGGCGCCTAAGAAACCTGCTGTTCCTGCTGCCACGGCACCGAAGGCCGCCCCCGCAAGCGCTCCCTCCAATCCGGCGGGCAAGAGTGTGACGCCGTCCACGGCGAACCGTTGAATCCTTGACAACTGGAATGAAGAGGCGCCGGAAGTTTGTGGGATCTCAGCCGGGAGTTATCGCCGTGGCTCGAAACAGGGGAAATGGCGAAGCGCGATGTTGCTAAAGCAAAGTGCGATGAAATTACCGCGACAGGCGGATGACCTGAGCGCCGGAGGCCCTTGACGCCTACCAGGCAACAAGATTGAACTGGAACAGGGCTTTGCCCACGGCCAGCATGTCGCCTTCTTGCAGTTCCACCTTGGAGGTGAGCGGAACACCATTGACGGAGACTTTGTTGCCGATTGGGGAGATGTGGTAAATCTCTTTCTGCTTGTTGATGGTTGCGGCAATTTTCGGCGCGAACCAACCCTTAAGGCGGACCGAGCATTGCTCGGATTTGCCGATCATGTAGGTCCCTGAAGTGAGAAGAAATTCCTTATCGGTTGTCTTGCCCTTGAGCACGGTCAATTTGCCCACCCGCGCGACGTGCTTCCCGGTGGCGGCAGTATGCCCCTTTTCGAACGCGTCCTGAAGCTCACGCCGCATTTTGGTATCGAGAACCATGGTGCCCGTGAGCTTGACCTCTTCGCTGTCACCTTGCGATTTGGCTGCGGCGGCAGGGACGGGCTTTGCTCCGGGGCGATCCAGGGAGAAGCGTACTGTATGCTTGCCGACGGTGATCACGTCTCCGTGCGTGAGCGGGGCCTGGGTGATTCGAGCTCCGTTGAGAAACGTGCCGTTCAAGCTGCCCAGGTCCTCGACGTAATAGACTCCGGTCTGGGAATAGACGCGCGCATGCTGAAATGAGACGGCGGGGTTGTCAATGTAAAGGTCGCCCTTCGGCGACCGCCCGATGGTCACGGGGGCGTCACCTATTCCCACCTCTTTCAGAACCGAGTCCCCAAAGCAAAGTTTCAAAACCGGCATGGGTCACCTTCGGTAAATTGGAAGTCTTTCCGAATGTTCTCCTGCTACCCTTACTAGTTCCAGCATTATAAATCATACGTCCAGTTTTTGAGAAGGTTATTTCAGACTGGCATATGGGGAAATTGGGGTTTAAAGCTCTTCTACTTGGCTGTTTTCTCATTCCAAAGTCCCGCAATCCTGCGCTGGCGCTCGTCGGAGGACTGCGCGTAGGATTTCATCAACTTCGCGAGCCCGTCATACAGGTCCGTGGCGGCGTCGACGTAGGACTTATCCGCCGCAGCTTCCGAAACCTCGGGCAATCGCGGAATCTTGCCCGCAGCGAGCAGTCCGTGGCGTTCGCGGGCGACGAGGGCGGCTTTTTCGATGAGGCGGGCGTGGGCTGCTTCATAACTGTCGCCGAAACCCGCGGCTTTCAGTCGCAATTGGAATCCATCCATTCGCGCGGCGAGGTCGTGGAGTTCTTTATCATATTGCCAAGCCATCTCGGTCTGATCGTACTCAAGCATTTCCGGCAGGTTTTTGGCCTTTGCGAGCGCAGTGAGTCTGGCTGAGCTCCCGCCGCGCGCAATCACGATGTGCGCTTCATCGGGCGTCTCTGCGTAGGGAAGGAATATAGAGTCCTTGTTAAATTTGCGCCACGCCTTTCCATTCATCCGCACGGAAGTTACCGGGCCGTGCCCCACGGTAGCCAGGAACAGCCGCTTGGTTCCAAACCGCACGGGATCGAGCTGCTGAAGCTCGCTGATTCCGGGTGGAATGTGCGGGATGAGCGTCAGCCCGTCGGCGCGATACAGGTATTCGAAAAGTCCGCGCAGCATCGCCGCCGAAGGTCCGAAGGCGTCGTAGGTGATATTGATGGGCTGGTTGGGCTGATAGACCTCATTCCCAAAATCGGCAAGCGGATTATCCATGCGAAATCGCCGCGCAAAGATGAGCATTTTTTCCATGGAGCGGCGCGCGTCGTCAAACTTGCCCAGCCGGTAATAAGCCAGAATCATCCGCGCTTCGCACGTGGACCACTCCCCGCCGTTCACCCATTCGCCGAATCGCCACATGCCCACGGGCTTGGTATACATATCGTCGAGCGAGGGGTAATTGGGAAGAATGAAGCCATAGGTGCGTAATCCTGGAATGGAGGCGATCATGGCGTAGATTTTCTTCGCCTGGGCGTCATCCACTACGCGGAGGGCGATGGCATCGTGATTCGGTGGGGCCTCAAAGTACCCATGAATCGGGGCGCCGAAGACTCCGTGCCGCGTGCCGTCCGGGTCGAGCGATTTGATGAAGTACCCCTGGTCGGTGGTGAGCAGCGGCAGACCCTTGCGCGCCAGCTTGCGCCGTTCTGCATAAACCGCAGCCGCGTGGGTCGCTCCAGCCAGCTTTTCGAGTTCAATCAAGCGATCGAGCGCGGCGATGTAGGTGATGGAAAGTCCCGTCAAATAGGCTTTACCGTAAGTGCCGTCCGGGCGCGCCCAACCCGCGTAACTGGGACCCAGCAGATTCGCCGCCGGCCCGGCAAGAAACAAGTTGTTTTTCGGGTCGCGCCGCGTGTCCAGCAGATTCGCGGCCCGCTCGAGCAAGGGCAGGTAATGCGCAATCGCTGCATGGTCGCGGCTGATCAGCAGCAGTTCCGATTGCAGCAACACTCCCGCCGCCGTGAATTCCAGCGCCCAATCGTGAATTTCGCGCCGGCCGTCGCCCTGCTTGTAGATGATGCAACCTGGGAGTGCCGCATCGCACAGCAATC
Organism: Terriglobia bacterium; assembly: GCA_030040295.1. Lineage (GTDB taxonomy): Bacteria > Acidobacteriota > Terriglobia > UBA7540 > UBA7540 > Bog-366. Next base: position 14,128 of record JASHTZ010000219.1, read on the forward strand.
CATCGGGCGCCACGTAATTATTCCTGGGCTTGCTCGGGCATCCTTCGCGGTGGCCGTCACCCATTTGGTCGAACCACAGGTCCTGGGCGTTTTGCAGAAATGTCAGGAGTGGCTCCTGGTAGAAGGGCAGCGCGCAGTAGGTGGTGCCGTAGCTGTTCTGAATCCACCAAGCTTTCCACGTCGGTCCTTCCAGGAAGCCGTTCCAATCGGGATCGTAAAGCATCGGCAGGCTCTGGAATTCGGGGTCGGGCTCGAAAACGCGCCGCGCGGTTTCCAGCAGTTGCAGATATTGCACGTCGCCCCGCCCGCGATAGTGCTTGCCCTCAAACCAACTGGAATCCGCGGCGGTGGCGTTCAAACAAGCAGTGAGTAGAATTGCGCAAACAAGAAATCTGAGCTTCCCAATCGCTAGAAATGAACCCATCGCTAGATTCTAAATGAATTTGATTCATCGCGTGGCGCCGGCCGCGAAATTTTCGGTGGAAAACCCGGACGTCGGAGACTCCGATACGACACGCTGGTCTATGGCATCTTGACCCAGGCATTATTCCCTTGCAAGGCAAATGGGATTAACTTAGAATACCTACCTGTTCGAAATGCAAGTACAGTTGAGTTGCTGAGGTTGTGGTTTCGGCAATGAGTTATGGGGTTTAACGGCTGCGAAGAAAGGGAAGACTTGCGGCGATTTATCAACCAATTTTCAACCGAGGAACAAATCTGACGAGGGGGAAATTACATGAAAAAGCTGGCGCTGTTGGTTTTCGCATTCTGCGTGATGGGCAGCCTCTCCTTGGCGGCGGGGAAATCCATCACTGGTACAGTTAGCGATTCGCACTGCGGGGCAAAGCACGCTGAGGCATCCGACCAGGCTGCGCATTGCGTTGAGCACTGCGTTGAGGGCGGAGCCACGTACGTTCTGGTTTCGGGCGGGCATGTCTACCAGCTCGATTCGCAAGACAAATTCAAGGGCATGGGCGGTAAGGAAGTCACGGTGCATGGCACCGTCAATGGTGACAGCATCGCGGTGAAGAGCGTGGTAGAAAAGTCGAGTTAGGTCCGCTCGCACCATCTCTTATCGACAGCAGCCACTCGCGACCGGCGGGTGGCTGTTTCTTTCCAGGTTCAACGCCTTCGGCGGGCGAGACGTTGCGTGCCGTGGGGTTCATAACTTTCAGCAAGCGGGTAACCCGAAACCTTCACATAACATCCAACTTGACGTGCGCTTTGGCACTACCCTGTGGTGAGGGCACGTAAGAATTTAATTTCCAGGTGGAGCAAGCCGACCGAAACTCTTGCGGAGGGTGGCATGAAGCTGATTATTTGGGCAGCCCTGGGATTAGTCCTGACCGCGGGTCTTTGTGTGGCGGTTCCTCCGGCGGCGACTTTTGTGGGCAGCATCGGCGATTCCATGTGCGGCGCAAAGCACATGCCCGGTGAAACTGCCAAGGATTGCACGGTTGAATGCGTCAAGGAGGGCTCAAAGTATATCCTGATCGATCCCAGCGGAAAGGTTTACCAGCTCAGTGACCAGAAAGCGCCTGCGAAATTTCCTGGGGAAAAAGTGAAGGTCACGGGAACGCTGAAAGGCGACACGATTACCGTCACCTCCATGGTCGCAGCGGAGTAATGGTCGGTCAGGCTTGATTTGGACGGCGAGATCTCAGGAAGGCTTGGCCGGGGAGCAGGAATTTGGGCTATAATCGTGGTTGGCGAGTTGTTTGGAAGGACCCAGAAAAGGACCTATGGACACCGATCAAAGCACGCCTTCGGGCAAGGAGTGGAAAGTTCGCCGGGTGGGAACAGTTACCTTCGCAATTTCCAAGCCCAAGAGAAATCCCCGCAAGCTGCGCCAAATGCGCTTGAAAAATCGCCGGCGCGCGCGCTAAACGGAATTGGCGCCTTCCCCGAAGGGGGTGGGCGGCCAATCACAGGTATTCCGTGATGAAGTCAAAATCCAGCCTGGGGATGAAAATAGCGGTAGTGGCAGCGCTGCTGATCATGGGCCTGGTAAGCCTCTCCGCTGCCACGGCGGAACAGCCGCTCTCCAAAGACGATGTCACTCTGCTTCTGCTGGGAAGCACTCCTGCCGCCAAAATGGTGCAGTTGGTTGAACAGCGCGGCATCGACTTCCAGATGGATGGGGACCTGGCCAAGAAGTTTCGCGACCAAGGCGCCGATGATGACATTATCAATGCTCTGAAGGAAGCAGCGAACAAAGCCCAGGCCGCAAAGGTGAGCGCGCCTGCACCCGCCGCGGCGCCGACGGCAGTCGCAAGCCCGCCTGCCGCTCCTGAGGCCTCAGCCGGCGGCAAGCCCAATGCTCCGGACGCCCCGGAGCCCGCCGCGCCGCGTGTGGCTCCCTCGCCGGGCGCCGCTCCCACGGCCGCTCCTGCACCCGCAGCCTCCACCGCGCAGTCTTCCTCCGACGAGCCGGTGCTGCACACACGGCAATCCGCAGATTCCTCAGATGAGCCGGTTTTGCACTCCCGGCAGTCGAGTAGTTCCAGTAGTTCCTCAACCACAGCCAGCAGTCCTTCACCGCAACCTGCATCGCCCAGCGCGTCGTCATCCTCCGAGCCCACTTTGCACCAGGCTGCGAAACAGACTCTGCCGCCTACTCCTGCCACCGCAAGCGGTGAGGGCCTGAAGGACCCGTCACCGACAGAAATTCAGCACATTATCCAGGAATTCGCTGCCAAGGAAAAAATCTTTAAGGAAGCCCGCAATAATTACACCTACCACCAGATCAATAAGGTAGAGGAGCTCGGACCTAATGACCAAGTTACGGGATCTTTCCAGCAGGAATGGGATATAACTTACGACGACAAGGGCAATCGCATTGAACGCGTCACCTATGCTCCCGAGCCGAGCTTAAAGAGATTGATTTTAACTAAGGAAGATTATGAGGGATTCCGGAATATTCAGCCTTTTGTCTTGACCACAGATGAGCTGAACGAGTACGACATCAAGTACCTCGGTCACGTCCACGTGGATGAAATTACGACCTATGTATTCAGCATCAGACCCAAAGAAATCGAAAAGGGCAAACAGTATTTCCAAGGCCAGGTTTACGTTGACGATCGCGACCTACAGATCGTCAAAAGCCAGGGCAGACAAGTGCCGCAAGACAAGAAAGTTCACGGACAGGAAAACCTGTTCCCTGAATTCACCACCTGGCGCGAGCAGGTGGACGGCAAGTTCTGGTTTCCCACCTTCACGATGGCGAATGATACCCTCTATTTCGAAAGCGGCGCCGTGCACATGAAGGAAATCGTGCGCTACACCGACTACAAGCAGTTCAAGTCGGGTTCGCGAATCCTGAACGTAGAAGCGATCGACAAGCAGAATAACCAATCCACGCCTGCTTCCACCCCGCCCAAGAACTGAACCTCGCCACAGAGGGTACCTCCGACCACCTGAAGGGGCGCCGCTACGTCAAATGTGGCGTGTTGGCGTTTGCGAGCGGCGCCACGGCTGAACCGCTTCACTACCCGGC
>JASHTZ010000028.1 GCA_030040295.1 Terriglobia bacterium
GGCGGCTGGGTGAACTTTAACGGTGGGGATATCGAGGGTGCGGGCGCGGGCGTGGTGATCAATTCCGGGAACAACATCGAGGTCCACGATTTATATTTCGAGGATATCGGCCCCGTAACCGGTGGTCCGCAATATGCCGTGTGGCAGGCAAGTTGGCCGTACATCCAGGGCGCGGTGATTCAAGGCTCGGACGGGGAAACGCACATCTGCACGGTGGCTGGAACGAGCGGCGCGAGCGCGCCAACGTGGAATTCCTCATATGGAGCCACGACCACGGACAATGGAGTCACCTGGCTGACGGTGCAATACGGTCAGGTGGTGTGGGGCGCAAGCGCCGTGGGGAACGTGGTGGATGGAGCGATTGGGCCGGGAGCAGTGGATAATTACTCGCAAAGCTGGTTTGGAGGAACGAGCAATTATCAGTTCGGGCCGCCACGCCTGAGTGGGTTCAGCGGACTCGTCCCGCTGAATTTTACGGCGGCAGAGTTTTCGTTGGGCAGCAGCCTATCGGGTACCGGAGGAAATGGCGGATATCAGAACGCATACGTTTTAGATTACAACTCCACCTATCCAGGCGAGGGTGCAGCAATCGATTATGCCGGTGGAAACATCGACAGCGGGTTTGCCGGGCATGGGCCGCTGCGCGTGGGCGGCCTGGTCTCAAATGGCGGCCAAGTCGGCACTCTGATTGCCAACACGCTGAACGTTATCGGCCTGCCGAACCCCGGTGCTCCCACCGTAGCGCTTTACGGCTCGCACGCGGGATCAAGCACGGTGAGTTATGCGCTCACCGCCGATGAGTGTGGTGGGTCAAGCTCCGGGGGACCGGTGGGCGGGTACACGCTTCCGGGAAGCTTCACGCAAATCACCAATGCGCCTTCCACCCCTGGTGCGCTTATCAGCGTCGTGATTAATGCGGCAGGCTCAGGATACCAGACAAGCGATGTTCTAACCGTGGTGAACCCCTTCAACTCCAACGAAGGCGGAAGTTCCACGGGGCAAGTGACGGTAACTTCCGTGAATGGCTCGGGCGGGGTCACGGGAATCAGCGTGACCACTGCGGGCAATGGGTATCCGGATGGCTGGACGGCAGTGACGGTGACGGGCGGCCACGGCACGGGCTTGACGCTGAACTTGACCGCCTACGACCTAGTGGAGATTTACCCCGCCACCTTCAATCTGGTGGGAGCAACGGGCGAGCCGTGGTCGGGCTGCGAGTGGGATTTGGTTAAAGACCCCACAGGCGGAAGCTCGACGGCGCACAGCCTTCTGACCGCACACTTGCCCAACATGCTGCCCTTCAGCATCGTTGCGACTGCGCCGACGGGCGGCGTGCTGCTGGACTACGGCCAATCACTCAGTTCGTATAGCGAGCCGAGTTCGCGCAACACCACTGCCGACGCTACGTTTGATGGCTATGTAAACGTGGCGGGAGGCGAGTTGAACATCAGCGGCAGCCCGCAGATTTATTTCGGCTCCTCAAGCAACAACGCTTATTTGGATACTGCCGGGGCCGGTGGACAGATCGTGATGGGATACAACACGCCCAAAAGCACGAATGGGATATCTCTTTTTTCCATTTACAACAACTCCGCTGACCGAAGCGAGTTGTTTTACGTCAAGAGCCGTGGAACCTCCAGCGGCTCGAATGGGGTGTTCACGCTGCACAATACGCTGGATGACGGCTCAGGAAATCTGACGGCCTCGGGCACCCTCACCGCTTCGTCACTGGCGCTGAACGGCTCGACCAGTGGAAGTGCCACGCTAAGCGTCACCTCGACCGGAGGAACGCTCAATCTGGGAAGCACCAACGCCACGGTGACAAGTGCCGGAGCGCTGACCGTAACGTCCTGCTCCGGCTGCGGCAGCGGAGGCGGGGGGAACGTTTCAACTTCCGGAACAATTACCACCGGGTCGCTGGCGGAATTCGCTTCCGGGACAACAATTGAAACCGGCAACCTGTCGGGTGACTGCTCGACTTCAGGATCGATGACCATCACCTGCACGCAGGTGAACGGCTCGAATTTCCAGGTAAACAGCAGTGGCGTGGTGACCACTTACGACGGCATCAGCACGGCGGGAATCGGCCATCCGTTCGTCAAGGCGGTTTCGAATGTAACGGCGCAGACAGCCTCACAAAGCGCAATCACCTTGGCGTCTTCACCAGCTGCGGGCAGCTACCGGATCAATGTTTATGCCGACCAAAACTCGGGGAGCGGCTCGACCTATTTCACATTCAACTGGACGGACGGCGAAACCTCGCGCTCGCTGACCACCGGCCTGCTTACCCTTTCCGGTGGGTATCTGTCCGGCCTCTTTCCGATTTACGTGGGCAGCGGCAATGTGACCTACACCAGCACGGTCAACGGCACGGTGAACTACGACGTGCACATTACCTTGGAGCGAATGCAATGAGAAAATTTATCGGAAGTTTCATCTTACTTTTGCTGGCGCTGCCTGTGGCTTCGTTCGGGCAGTCGCCCGGCGTCGGACAAATCTGGTCTGCGCCGAATGCCACTCTCCAGAACGCTGCGACCGCCAACGGCAACGGGTCAACCCTGGGGGTTCAAGGGCTAAGCGGCGCGCTCGTCACCGTGAACTGCTCGGTAGCTTGCACCGGCGGAACAACCATCACCTTTGAACTCTCGCAGGACGGCACACACTATTCGGCAGTCAGCGCGCAGGAACTCGGGACGACGACATTCTCGTCGACGGTCGTGAATCAGGGGACAACGCCAACGCTATGGTATCTCAACGTTGCAGGTGCGGAATACCTGGAGTCTCCCATCAGTTCATACAGCGCCGGGACCATCACGGTGACAGCGACCGCAGTGGGTGGCTCGGTATTCGTCGGGCCTTTGAATGTTCAGGGGATCTCCGGTGGAACGGCCATCCCCGTCAGCGGAACGTTCTGGCAGACGACACAGCCCGTGAGTCTTTCATCGCTGCCGGCTCTTGCCTCGGGATCCAATACCATTGGTGCTGTGACGCAGGCGAGCGGGCCGTGGACGATGAATTTTACTGAACTTGACGGCACGGCCTTAGGTGCGCCGTCGGATTACGGAACTTCTCCAGGCGCCGTGGAAGTGCAAGGGGTTAATGCCTACGTCACCAATACGCCCACCGTTGACATTGCATCGAGTCAGACGATTGCGGTGACGCAAGCGACAGCTTCAAACCTGAACGCCACTGTGGCGGGATCACTCTCGAATAACGGTGCGGCGGCGACCTCGAATTTCCTTGCGACCTTACCTGGAATCGCCCAGACCTCTCCCAACAACGGCACGGCAGCGACGCAGGGGCGCAACGTGGCCCTGAACGTGGGGACGGATGGCGCGCTTTGGGTTAATGCTCAACCCGCGCTGCGGCCCGCCAGTTACGAGGCGAGCGCCAACTTCGCGGCATCCAGCACGACCGACAACGCCTGCATCTACGGGAACTCCACTGATACTGTGGTGCTATACGAAGTTGACGTTTCAGGAGTTCAGACCACGGCGGGAATCGTCAACGTCTCTCTGATCCGCCGTTCGGCGGCGGAGAGTGGTGGAACGTCCACAAACATGACCGCGGTGCGCAGCGATGTCACGAATTACTCGGCAGCGGACACCACTCCGGTGTATTACACGGGCACCGGTCCGACGGCGGGCACGGCCGTTGGAAATGTGGACAACAAGTACACCGCGTTTCTCTCCACCTCGACCGCGACGCCCGCAGATCTCTACCTGTGGAATGGGCGGCTCAAACCGCAAGTGCTGATCGGCAGTTCGCAGGGCGTTTGCGTGAATCTGGGCAACGCCGCGCTCACGGGCGGCGAGATGAGCTTAACCTGGCGTTGGCTCGAAATCTCGAATATCTCGGAATAGACCGATGAAAAAAACTCTCATCTTCACTCTCATATGGTTTGGCGCTCTACTCACGCTGGCGCATTTTGTACGCTTGCCTGTGAACCACGTTTTTCAGAACAAACTTTACAAGCGCCCGTGGGTAGGCCATAACTTTGTTCCCGGCGCATTTCTGCTCCCTCAGTCGCCCGATGATGACGTTTACCTGATGCTGCGGAAAAAGAAGAAAGGCGGCGGGGTTGCCGGAGCGTCCGGGTCGTGGGAGTTCTACGCGGATGGGAACTATGCGGCGCTGGGTACCGTGTACCCCGCGAATTGCAGTAGCGCATCGAGCACGCAGTGCACATTCAGCTTTCCTGCCACAAATGCCAATAGTGCGTTTTCGGTTTCCTCGACTTCGGCGAACAACGTTACCATTAGTTCAATTTCGTGGAGTTGCAGCGGGACGTGGTCCTATCCGAGCGGCGCTCAGATTGCCGACGCGACGAATTCCGCTTACACGCAGACGGGGGTAAACCAGGGGAATTCCGGCGGATGCACATCGATGACTATCACGTACTCTGGCGACCATGGAGGCGCACAGCCTTGGACTATTGAGGCTATACCCCCGAGCGGCACAACTGCGGTCTACGACACAGCGGCCCAGGAACTTAATTCCAGTTGTACCACCTCCTGCAACCTTCCAGCTTTTTCCGGGGCGACCGCGCTGTCCGGCACGGATTTTGTGGCGATTTCTCTCGTTGCCGTCCAACATACCATTGACGGGGTTAATTCGACTACCGGGACGGGCCTCTACAATGGTTGTAC
>JASHTZ010000220.1 GCA_030040295.1 Terriglobia bacterium
GTGGGGAATCTTCAGAAGGCGCTCGGAAGAATTGAGGCTTGGGCGAAGGCAAACCTGTGATGCAAAGAATGAAACGTCATCGACGAGGTGGCCGCCTGGCGGATTTCGAATCCGACCGGCTCAATCGCCTCGCCCGTATCGTCGAGTTGGCTGGTAAATGTCTCGGCGAAGCGGAGCGAGCGCGACGCTGGTTGAACCGACCCAATCGGGCACTTGGCGGAATTGCTCCTATTGACGCCTTGGAAACGGAACTCGGCGCGCGGACCGTTGAGAATATTCTTGGCCGCATCGCGTATGGTGGAATCAGTTGAGCGGGATCTTACGCTAAACTGCGGCATTTCCGGAAGCTCCCTACCCTTCGCGCGCTGCTGCAAGCATTTCGCGCTGGCGGCCCAGGCGCGCGTCGCGGTCGCGGGCGAAGCGCTGGATGCCCGCGAAGATGGACTCAGGATCCAGGTGTGCTTCGGCGATGACTTCGGGTTCCAATCCGCCGGTCAGCCATTGATTGTCCCAATCCGAGGTCAGCGAGTATTCATCCGTCAGCGGGCCAAGATTGCGAACCGGCCACACGCGGCGCGTTCCGGTGCTCACCACCATCAGGTCGTAATGCGCCCCAGGCGGCAGAACCGAACGGCGGTAGTCCTCCGATTGGTGGTCGAAGAGCTCCTCGCTGACGGCGGCGATGATTTTTACATTGATGCCCGCTTCTTCAAGACGCGGCAGCAGGCTGACAAGATTGACGGTGGAACTGCATCCCTGGGCCAGAACGTATCCGGCGCGCGGTTTGCCGGACGCGAAATCGCGGATGACGTAGAGCCCTTTGGCTGCGGCCTTGACGTCAGGGTCAGCAAAATTGCTGCGATCGGCCACTTTGAAATCCGGCCTCGCGACTTCGATGGAGATGATGCCCACCTTCGGCTCGCGAGCGGCAATTCCCGCGGCGGCGAAGTAACCCGGCGCCACATCGTTGTAGTCCCAGAAATTCAGGTGGATGGTCTCGCCGCGCGGGAAGAGCTTCCAAACCTGCGTGGAGAAAATCCCGAAGTGCGTGCGCGCATCGGCCGCAGTCTCCGGCCCGGAATGCGCGGCCAGGATGTGCAGCACGCCCATGCGGAAGCGGCTGTCCTGGTTCTGCTGGCTCCACACGCGCGCCGGAGTGTACATGAGGGGCGTAAAGGCTCCATAAGTGCCGCTCATGGCCCACACGCCGGCAAACTTGTTGGGGTCAAGGCTGGCGCTCTGGCTTACCAGTCCGATGGCGGTTGAAACATTGCCCGCTTCCTGAATCGCCGCCTTCAATCGCGTGCCTGCCGGATTGGTTTCGGGATTGTAATGTCCCCACAAGCTGCCGTGCTCCATGTTGATCGACTCGGAAAGATCTGCGGCGATGGTGAAGAACCGGTTGCCCGTGACGTAGTTCATCCACTTGATGAATTCGGCAATTGCGCGCCTCGTCCCAGCTATTTCGCCCGGCTTGCGGAAGAGCGTGACCGTCACCTCCTTCTCCGCGCCTGAAAGCGGGTTCGTCACCGTCACCTTCTGCGGCTCGACAGGAAGGTTCTTTACACGCAGGCGCTCATCCAGGAAGGGATCGCGATGAATATCGAAATGCGACGGCATTTCACCTGGCAGAGTTTCGCCAATTTCCACCAGCCGGTCGGCGAGCCAGTCGCCAAGGCCGTCGCGGTCGAGCACCGACATCACAACGTCGATGTTGGTCTTGAACTGAATCAGCCGCTGGCGCGGATCAGTGACCGGCCCCTCGCGAATCCCTTCGAACTTAACGTCATATTGATTCTCAAACGTGTTCGCGAGCGCCACTAAGTAGTCCGAGTTCATCTTCAACGCGTAGGGATGGCTGGGATAACTCACCACCTGATCGCCATAACCGGGAATCTTGCCGTCGACGGCGCCGGGCCAGTAACCCTTGGTGGTTTTGCCCACCACGATGATCGGCCGGCGGTCGGTTTCGTCCCAGTTCTCCATGGTTTTAAGCGCAGAAAGAACCTGGCCGTAATCGTTGCCATTCAGCAGCGTCATTACATTCCAGCCATAGGAAGTCCACTGATCCACAAGCCGGTAGTGGTCAAACTTGCGGTCAACCACACCGCCGAGAAGCGTGTCATCAATGCCCGCATTGTTATCAGAGAGCAGAACCCGCAGGCGCTTGCCCACTTGCAACGCCAGTGCCTGGGTTTTCAGCTCCTGTGCGTGCCCTTCGGTGAGCGCAAACTCACCCTCAAGAGCAATCACTTTTAACGAACGCGGCCCGCCCACGATATTCCAGAACGCCGCTTTGCCCGCGGCGGTGGCGATGCCGATTCCTGATGGGCCCCCGTTCACGTCATTGGTCACATCGGTGCTTTCCGAGTGGCCGGCCAGCGCTCGGATGCCGCGAACCTTGGCCTGAGCGAATAAAGGAAGATCAGCCAAACCGTGATCTTGAAGCAGATGCTTCAAGGCGCCCGCGCCGCGGCGGAATCCCAGCGCGTCGATGGGCAGCATAGCCACGTTTGGGTCGACGTAATAGCGCTTGTCGCCAGTGGCCTTGAATTTGCGGTCCATGGCCTGGCCCATGATCATCCAAAGCGCATAGCCGGTGGGGATGTTGTGCCCGCCGGCCAGCAGGAACTTGTCAGTGAAGGGATGCTTGGGGCGGCGATAGTCAAAGCGCAGTCCGCCCAAATCCGGACCCGCCAGGTGCGCAGCCACGTTGTAAGGTGTGTAGGCCAATGGCCCGCCAAAATGCCCTGTTTGCGAATAATTCCCAACCATCACCATGGTCATGCAGGTCAAGTATCCAATGTCTTCCAAACCTCTCGGGCGGTTGATTTGCAAATCGAGTTGTTCAACCTGCGTGGGTGATGTTTGCGCGTGGACCGTCAAGTTCGAACCCTCCTGCGATGTGCGATTTCAGAGCCCTAGCATGATAGACCCAATCGGTGTAATCCGTAAACTCTAACGCAGAAGGTAAATGTGCGGTTTAAGGCTGGGAAAGGCCCTCACCACAGAGATCACAGAGGATCACGGAGAAGTACTTCTCTGTGTTTCTCTGTGCGCTCTGTGGTGAGGCGTTCTTCGAACCTTAAAGCTCAAATTGAATCCGGAGAATTGGCAGCCCCAAAAGCTACAACTTCAGACTCGACCACATCGTGTCGATCTTCTTCTTCACTTCCGGATCCATTAGGATTTCGTCCGGCCAGGGGCGGGTAAAACCTTCGGTGGGCCATTTGCGCGTAGCGTCGATTCCCATTTTTGACCCGAAATTGGGCAGGCGTGATGCGTGTTCGAGCTGATCCACAGGGCCCAGCGTGAATTGAATGTCGCGTTCCGGGTCGATGTGGTTCAGCGCCTTCCAGGTGACTTCGGCGAGATCGTAAACGTTTACATCGTGATCCACGACGACGAGGCATTTGGTGAACATCGCTCCGGGCAATCCCCAGATGGCGTGCATCACCTTGCGAGCGTGGCCGGGGTAACTCTTGCGAATCGCCACAATCATCAAATTGTGGAACACGCCCTCGGCGGGCATGTGCATGTCCACGACCTCCGGAAGCTGCTTGCGCATCAGAGGCATGAAGAGGCGCTCGATGGCGTGGCCCATCCAGTAATCTTCCATGGGCGGCCGGCCGACGATGGTGGAAACGTAAATGGCATCGCGACGCCGCGAGATGCAGGTGATGTGGAACGCCGGAAATTTGTCCTCGAGAGAATAAAAGCCCGTGTGGTCGCCAAAGGGGCCTTCCGTGCGGACGTCGTCAAGGTCGACGTAACCCTCGAGCACAATCTCGGCGTTGGCCGGAACTTCCAAGTCCACAGTTTCGCATTTCACCAGCTCCACCGGCTGCTGGCGAAGGAAACCCGCAAACAGGAATTCGTCCAAACCCTCCGGCAGGGGCAGAACGCCCGAGAGCATGGTGACTGGATCGGCTCCCAAAGCCACGGCCACGTCCATCCGGCGGCCTTTCCCCTGGCGATCGAGCCAGCGGAAGTGCTCGGCTCCGCCTTTATGAACCTGCCAGTGCATCGCTGTGGTTCGTTCATCGTATACCTGCATGCGATAGCAGCCCACGTTGCGCCGGCCATCGCGCGGGCTGCGCGTAATCACCATGGGAAACGTGATGAACCGCCCGCCGTCCTGCGGCCAGCACTTCATAATGGGGAGACGCGCGAGCGAAAGGTTTTCGCGCTCAATGATTTCCTTCACCGGCCCGCCGCGGACGGTTTTGGGGAATATCGAGCCGAGTTCGGAAAGCTTAGGCAGCAGCTTGAACTTATCCACAATGCCTTCCGGCGGCTTCATGTCGAGCAAATCTTCCAAGCGGCGCATCACCTCATCGAGCGAGGCGGCACCCAGCGCCAATTCCAACCGCCGCTTGGTGCCCAGCGTGTTGATGAGCAAGGGCACGTCATAATTCACGCCATCGCGACCGGAGCGAGGCTTCTCAAACAGCAGCGCGGGACCGCCGGCCTTCGAAACGCGGTCGGTGATTTCGGTGATTTCCAAGTCAACGTCGACTGGAACCGCAATGCGCTTCAATTGCCCTTCGCGCTCCAGGCGGGCAAGGAAGTCTCGCAAATCATTGTAGGGCACAGGAACTCCTCATCTTCTCAAAAGCCGAAGCGGTTTCGAAAGTTTAAAGGATAAAGGATAATGGGTAAAGGGCAGGGTTTCAGCTTTGGCCTCTGTCCTATCATCCCTGACTTTTATCCTTTATGATGCGAGCGATTCGGACGGAATGCTATGAATAACCCCTTTGCCTCCGACTGCCGGAAATTGCAGCGCCATGCCGGGCCGGCATCGGCCGTCCTGATGGCGTGCGCCACAATTATTACCGTCCTGATGAATGGGGCGCAAACCACTCCGCAGGAAGTCGCCACGCGCGACGTTGCACCCGCATTTAAGCTCCAGGTGGAACGCAACCTGGTTACGGTCCGCGTCGTGGTGCGTAACGGGAAAGGGGAAGCGGTCGACAACCTTCGCCAGGAGGATTTTCAGCTTTTTGATCGCGGCAAGAAGCAAACCATCGAAACCTTCTCGGTGGAAAAGCCCGCTCTGAATGCCGAAGAGGTTCAGGATGCCGTGCTTTCCACCAACGAGATGCTGGGCCTCCCCATTCGGGTCAACACGCAGTACTTTATGGTCGACAAGACCAACGCGGAAATGGACGAATACTACCTGCTTGGGTATGCCCCACCCCATCCTGGTCAAGACGGCGCCTGCCACAAAATTCAAGTCAAAGTGGACCGATCCGGCGCGGAGGTTCGCGCCCGCAACGGTTATTCCGAACCCAAGGGGCCGGACTTGCCGGCGGGAAAAACCGAAGGGGTAACGATCGAGGCGAAGGCGACGAATTCTGAGGCCGGCGAGATCCCCGTTACTCTCCGCGTGCCTTACTTTTACGTACGGCCCGGTGTCGCACGCGTCGATCTGGCCCTCTCCATTCCCGGCTCCGCCATCGATTTCGAGAAGCAGAAGGGCAACTTCCAATCGCAGATCAATGTTATGGGAATCGCCTACCGCGACGACAACTCGGTGGCGGCCCGCTTCAGCGACACGGTCATTGCTTCGCCCTTGAACGCCGCCGATATTGATCCGGCGCTGATTGAGGGAAGCGTGCCGATGGTCGCCAACGGCATGCAGCTTGTGCCCTCCAGCAGCAATCATTTCAAGGTCGGATCGGAGCCGATTGTCTACGTGGAAGTTTATGATCCCATTTTGCAGAGCGGCAATCCGCAACTGGGAATCCTATTCGACATCGTCAACTGGAAGAACAACCAGAAGGTGTTTTCCTCCATCACGATTCCGATTACTGAGTACGCGCATCCGGGAAACCCCCTGGTCCCTGTGATCTTCAAGATGCCGATCGAAAAGTTGCCTGCGGGTGACTACGCATTGCGAATCTGGGCGCGCGATTCTGCACAGAATATTTCACCTGTACAGGCCGGCACTTTTTTTATTGAGAATTGATGGGATTCCCTTTCAGACCGCCTGTGCGAAGGAAAGAGGCACGCGGCGATTTCCCGGTCGCGACTTGTGGGAGGAAAACCCGCGAGGGCGAAGCTCACCCTGAGCATGCGCAGATTCGTCGTGCACTGCTGAACTGGTTCCACGCCAACGCGCGAGAGCTTCCCTGGCGCGGAACCGGCGATCCTTATGCCGTCTGGGTTTCGGAGATCATGCTCCAGCAGACGCAGGTGGCCACCGTCATTCCCTTTTACCTTCGTTTCATGAAAGCCTTCCCGAAGCTTTCGGATTTGGCGCGAGCGCATCTTGAGCGGGTTTTGGAGCTCTGGTCAGGATTGGGATATTACCGCCGGGCGCGCCATCTGCACCAGGCCGCGAAGGTGATCTGGCGTGAAGACAGGGGCGGATTCCCGCAGGACTATGCTGGCATGTGCGCACTGCCCGGCATCGGCGATTACACGGCAAAAGCGCTGCTGAGTATCGCCTTCCATCGCCCCTACGCAGTGCTGGACGGAAACGTGGCGCGAGTGGTGGCGCGCCTGGGATGCTTGCGAGGGAATCTCCACCAGCCGCGCTTCCGGGAAGCCGTGGAAGCCGCCCTTGCCCAACTGCTCTCCCGCCGCCAGCCGGGAGATTTTAATCAGGCCATGATGGAGCTGGGCCAAACCATCTGTTTGCCGCGAGCGCCGCGCTGCTCGATTTGTCCGGTGGCGAAATGGTGCGCGGCATATCGCACTGAAAATCCCGAGGCTTATCCCCTTCCCCGCCCCCGCCGCGCCGCGGAGTCGCACCACCTTGCCGTGGCTCTCCTGCGCCACGGCAAAAAAATAGCAATGGTGCGCGGCCTCGAGGACGGCCTGCTGGATGACCTGTGGAATTTTCCCTCGGCATTCGGCGCGTCGCCCGACGAGGCGCTCGAAGCGCTGCGTGACAA
>JASHTZ010000221.1 GCA_030040295.1 Terriglobia bacterium
CGATGCCAACAAGACCGCAGTCTGTGGCTCAAGGCGGTACTCCTGCGGGCTCACCGTCCTTATTGAACTGGGGCGGGATTCTGGATCAGGTTGACATTTCCGATGATGCGGTCTCAAGGGCAAGGAATCGAGGCAACTCGCGGCAATCATCTCACGGCTGGGCACTTGTTTTTCTGGCCGTCGCGGCGATTTTGGCATTCGTATGGCGAGCCAGTTGGCTGAAGCCCGCCTCAGGGATTGTGGTACAGGCAATGAGCCGCATGGAAGGAATCTCTGGAACGAAACAGAATGTGGTGACGAATGATCCCACCCCGGCGGCAGAGCCCGCTAAGAATATGACAGCACCGGGGCAGGCTCCGAACGTGACCACCGACAACAAGCCCGGCTCCATTCAAGACGATTCAAACGCGGAGCGGAAGGACATCACGGAAACCTTGTCCGTCTCCCCTGCCGATGACCGCGCCGCGCAATTGCCAGGCGTTACTGATCAGGTTGCGGAGACCTCGGCAGCGGCCGCGAAGGCAGACCCCACGAGCATGAGATCACCCGGACCTGAAGTTCCGGCCTTCGGGGCGCCAAGCCGGAGTGACGCCGACGACGAAAGTTCCCCGGAAACATTGCGAGGCAAGCTTATCCTTCAGTCGAGCGTAAGTGGCGCGCGGATCGCCGTGAACGGTCACGTTGACCCGAAGTGGGTTACACCGCATCTTTTCCGCCTGGCCCCTGGCACATATGACATCTCTGTTTCAAAAGGCGGATACCTGACATGGAGCCGTCAATTGCGTGTGAGCGAAGGCGGGGAGCAATGGGTCATGGCCGACTTAAGAGCCGAGGAAGCCAACGGCATCTTCGTGGTTGAAACAGATCCGGCCGGAATGGCGGTATTCATTGACGGCAAATCGTACGGATACAGCCGGGTGGAAACCGTGCTGAACGCGGGATGGCATGTCTGTGAAGTATTTCCCGGTAAGGGTATTCAGCCGGTAGTTGGCCGGTTCCACCTGAATGCCGGCGGCGAATTAACCAAAAGGATCAAGGTGACCCGAGTGCCTGCAACAGGATCTCGCGCCCCTGCCATCCCCACATCCGACGGGAGCACGAGATTGTTCACAAATCAGGAAGGGGGAATGTAATGAGCAAGAATTTTGACCTGCTACAGCGTGCTTCCCAGGGAGAATGGGGACGTGGTGGTTTGGGTCTGCCCCCTCCCGTGAGCCGCACGTACGAAATGCGGCCGGTTCCCAGCGCGCATGTTCTCTCGCGCGAAGAATTGATCAAGCTCGTTCAGATAGTGTTTCTGACGCCCGGGAAGGAATCGCGGCGGGCGGTCCTCTTTACCGGCGCCGCAACGGAAACCGGGTGCTCCTCGGTTTGTTTGGGCGCCGCGCACGCTCTGGCCGCGGAAGCAGATCAACCTGTATGTTTGGTGGACTCAAACCTGCGTTTTCCCTCACTGCATTTGTGCCTGGGCGTTGAAAATCGCAAAGGATTGTCAGAGGCGATATCGGAAGGCGGTTCTGCCCGGGATTACGTTAAAAAACTTTCTATTCCCAACTTATGGTTTCTTCCCAGCGGGATGAAGTGCTCTCCCGCATTGGGGGCAGGAGGTCTCGGCGGGCGGTTGGCCGGCCGAATCGCGGAGCTGCGCCAGCAATTCCGCTATGTGCTAATGGATTCTCCACCCGTAAATGTTTATTCCGATGCCATCCCTCTCGGGCAATGGTCCGACGGCGTCGTCCTGGTGGTGTCCGCGAACTCGACGCGAAGGGAAGCGGCGCGCCGGGCCAAGGAATATTTTGTAAATGCCGGCGTCGAATTGCTGGGTGTTGTACTGAACAACCGCACCTATCCGATTCCCCAGGTTATTTACGACAGGTTGTAGTCGCGGGGCGTCGCGCGCGGTGTGTCCGACCTGCCGCGCAGGTAATCGAAAAAATTCAATCGGAAGTCCCGAAACGGGACCCAGAGGGCGAAGCTATGTCCATATTACAAACTGAACTTCCTGCCAGCACTAACCCGCTTGAGATTCCGCAGGCAGATGAGGCGGCCTGGTTCGCCATCCAAACGCGCGCGCGAAGCGAAAAAAAGGTCAGCGCTCAGCTTGAAACCAAGGGCGTGAGGGTGTTCCTTCCGGTTATCAGCCAGGTCCACCGCTGGAGCGATCGACGGCAGTTGGTGCACCTGCCTCTTTTCCCCGGTTATGTTTTCGTTCGCATTGATCCGAAATCGGAATTGCGGCTGTCGGTCCTGACCACCCTGGGCGTCTACAGCTTTGTTGGAGCGGGTGGCGCGGGGCTTCCAATTCCCGACAAACAGATTGACGACGTACGAACCATCGTGACAAATCCCGTGCCCTTCACCCTGTATCCATTCCTCCGCGTCGGCCAGCGCGTAAGAGTGAAAGGCGGATGCCTGGACGGCATTGAAGGGACTCTTATCTCAAGAGACAGCGAACATCGCCTGGTGGTTTCGGTGGAATTAGTCCGGCGGTCGGTGGCCGTTCGCATCGACGGATACGACGTCGAAGTGGTTTGACCGGCGTGCGTCTCGAACAAATGTGCATACGAAATTACAAAATCCAAGGAGCGTCAAACATGAATGTTTCTCATTACCGCCAGCCCGGATCCCGACCCTATAAAGTTGCGGTGGTTGGCCTCGGCCACGTGGGCCTTCCGACGGCGGTGGGTTTCAGCAGCCTGGGTTGGGATGTGATTGGCGCCGACGAGGACCCTGCAAAAGTCGAGCAAATCAAATCCGGTAGAGCCCCTTTCTTCGAGCCCGGCCTCGATGAGCTTTTGCAGAAAAATCTCAAACTCGGGAAATTCTGCCCAACCTCGAATGTGGAGGAGGCAATTCGCGCCGCTTCGGTGATTTTCATCTGCGTCGGGACACCGCAGCGGGAAGACGGAACCGCTGACCTGACGCAGGTGGAAGCGATCGCACGGACGATCGGAAGAAATTTGAACGGTTACAAGCTGGTGGTGGAGAAAAGTACGGTTCCGGCCATCACCGCGGCCTGCATCAAACGAACCATCACGCGTTGCGCCTTGAAGAGAGACGAGGCGGGGGACACGGGAATCGGCCTACAGGGTGTCCAGGGGCAGGAAGTCATCCAGGCAGATTTTGACGTGGCTTCAAACCCCGAATTCCTCCAGGAGGGCCAGGCCATGGATGATTTCTTTCGGCCCTACCGCATCGTTATTGGAACAGATTCCCCGCGCGCCCAGGCCATCCTTCAGCAAATCTACGAGGGGGTTCAGTCCCCCGTCGTGAATTGCGACGTGACAACGGCGGAACTGATCAAGCACGCTGCCAACGCATTCCTTTCCACCAAGATCTCATTTATCAACATGGTGGGGGACGTTTGCGACGCGGTGGGGGCGGATGTGGCTCGAGTCGCGGAGGGCCTGGGGTTCGACCCGCGGATTGCCCCGGGTTTTCTTCGGGCAGGAATTGGGTTCGGCGGCTATTGCTTTCCCAAGGACCTCAGCGCTTTTGCTCGCCTTGCTGAGCAGCAGGGGGTGGACGCTTGTCTCCTCCGGGCCGTTGAGAAAATCAACTCGCGGCGCACCGAAGCCTTTATGAAAAAAGTGCGCGACGTTCTGTGGCAGATCTCCGGCAAAACCGTGGGAGTTCTCGGCCTCGCGTTCAAACCTAAAACCGACGACATTCGTGAGGCCCCGAGCTTGAAAATAATTTCTGCCCTCCTCAAGGAGGGCGCCCACTTGCGTATGCACGACCCCTGCGCGATCCCAGCCGTGCAGGCCATTCTGCAACCCCAGGACGGGAAAATAACCTTCTGCAAATCTCCCTACGACGCGGCGCGCGGAGCGGAAGCGCTATTGGTCCTCACCGAATGGGATGAGTATAGCCTTCTCGATTTGGGGCGACTGCGCGACGTGATGCAGGATCCTGTGATCATCGATGGAAGAAACGTTTTCGATCCTGACGAGATGCGGAATGCCGGCTTTACTTATGTGGGCATGGGCCGGAAGTGCGTCGTGCCGAACTTGGAAAAACTGGCTGAAGTCTTTCAGTTCCGGCCTGCGGCCATGCACCGGGTGAACGTGGAGGTGGATCTCAATGCTTGAAAATCTTCGCCCTCCGGTTTCGCTGCCCCGCACAATTGTCACTGGCGGCGCCGGCTTCCTGGGATCCCATCTGTGTGATCGTTTGATACGAGAAGGGCATGAGGTCTTATGTCTGGATAACCTGCTGACGGGGCGAACCGAGAATATCCAGCACCTGTGGAACCACCCGCGGTTTGTTTTCGTGCTGTGCGACGTCACCAAGCCTGTTGACCTGGATGAACTGGTGACGAAGTCCGCGTCAAAGATCGCGGGCAACTTCCGTTCCACCGGGAGACAATTGGACTACATTCTTCACCTTGCCTCACCCGCCAGTCCCAAGGAATACGGGCGGCATCCTATTCACACTTTGAAGCTCGGATCACTGGGTACCTACCACATGCTCGGGTTGGCGAAGAGGTACGGCAGCACTTTTCTCCTTGCCTCAACCTCCGAG
>JASHTZ010000222.1 GCA_030040295.1 Terriglobia bacterium
TAGGGGAAAACGCTCGGGCCACCGATGCGGTAATCGAGCAAGCCGCTAACGGCCAGGGCGTTGTCGCGGATCTCCTCTGCGGGCAGGCGGAATCGCGGGCCGCGCGCCAGCAGTCGATTCTCCGGGTCACGCTCCCTCATCTCCGGAGTCTCCACCGAAGACTGGCGATAAGTCGCGGAAGTCACGATCAGCCGTTGCATCTCCTTGACGTTCCACCCCGTGCGCACAAATTCCGTGGCCAGCCAATCGATGAGCTTCTGATTGCTGGGCATCTCACCCTGCGATCCGAAATCCTCCGAGGTCTTAACGATGCCGACGCCAAAATACTGCTGCCAGAAGCGGTTCACCGCCACGCGCGCGGTGAGAGGATTCGTAGGACTGACAATCCACTTGGCAAGCCCCAGGCGATTCATGGGCAGCCCCGGAGCCATGGGAGGCAGAAACGCCGGAGTCCCGGCCGTCACTTTCTCCTCGGGGTTGTCATACTGCCCGCGGCCCAGCACATACGTATCGCGCGGCTTCTTCATCTCCGCCATTATCATGACCGTGGGAATATCTTCCTCGAGCTGGGCCTTCTCCATGCGCAAATCTTTCAATTGCGCGTAAAGCTGCCGCTCATTCTCCGGAGCGCCGTGTTCAAGGAAGTATTCCGTAAGCCGGGTCTGCCGGTCGTTCTCCAGGTTCTTCTCGATCTGCTCCTTGCTCAGAGCCTTGGCCGGCTCACCAATCTGGACATCCTCGGTGGAGGGCTTCTCGGGTTGCAGCGCGGCAAAGTCCTTGCCCGGCCGCCCGTCAAGGGAGAGCAACAACCCGCGACCGGGCATGTTGACCACCATTTGGTGAATCTCGGAATCGCTCACCTTGCGATTGTAGATCCTCAGATCGTCGATGCGGCCTTCGTAGGGCGTTCCGAGGGTTTTGTCACCCACTTGAAGCGGCGCCGTGGTGCGGCAATCACCGCGCAGGTGGTCCTTCAGGGTCGTCGTCGCAAGGGGTTTGCCGTCAATGAACACGGAGATTCCTGAGGCTTTGCCCGAGCCGTTATACTCGATCAGCAAATGTTGCATCTGGTCGATCGTCAGCAGATCTTTGGATTGGATCTCAATGGCGCTGTCCGGCCAGCGGCTGGCCATGCGGAAGATGAGGTGGGCCTGAGGCTTGCGGCGCGCGGAAAAGGTGGGCTTGTCATCAGCAATCTCCCAGCCCTGCCAGTTGTCTCCTGGCGTGCGCTTCAACATGATTTTGACGTTGGTGTTGGCGGGCGGCCTTTGCCAGAAGGCAAGTGCGAAGGGCTTGTTTCGCTCAAAATTGCCGGCGTCACCGAATGAGACCTGCGTCTCTGGAGTGAAACTTGCGCCCTTGCCCACCACCGCTTCATCGAAGCTCACCTCGCCGTGCACGGTTTTGCCGTCGTGGTGAGAACCGGAGGCGTCAGTTAGATCCGTGTCGAGCGGGTAGTAAGCAGTCAACCCATTGTGCGGCGGTTCGGGCAGCGAGGCGAGAGCGGTTTTCTGCCATTCGTTCCGTTGCGCGATGACGTCCTTCTCCGGCAGTGCCGCGAGGGTATTGGCGATCTTCGTATTCAGCTCCGCCTGCTCCTGCGACTGGTCATGGGAAGGCATGGGCAGAACCGGAACGGCGTTGCCGTTGAAACCATCCAGGCCGCGCTCGGGAACTGTGTTGAAAAATGCAAAGAAGCGGTAAAAATCCTTTTGGGTGATGGGATCGTATTTGTGATCGTGGCAGCGGGCGCATCCCATGGTGAGGCCCAGAAAGGCAGTGGAAGTGGTGCTGACGCGGTCCACCACGTATTCAACGTGATATTCCTCGGGAATGGCGCCACCCTCCAGCGTAATCATGTGGTTGCGATTGAAGCCTGAGGCGATCTTCTCGTCCATGGTGGCGTCGGGAAGAAGGTCGCCGGCGATTTGCTGGATGATGAACTGATCGTACGGCATGTTTTCGTTGAATGACTTAATGACCCAATCTCGCCAGGCCCACATGTTGCGCGCGGAATCGATGTGATAGCCGTGCGTATCGGCGTAGCGCGCCACATCCAACCAGGGCATAGCCATCGCCTCGCCATAATGGGGCGAGGCCAGAAGCTGGTCAACGCGCTTCTCGTAGGCATCCGGGGATTTGTCGGCGATGAAGGCGTCAATCTCCGCCGGCGTCGGGGGCAGCCCGGTGAGGTCGAAATAGACTCGGCGCAGAAGCGTGGCCTTGTCCGCCTCCGGGGAATGATTCAAGCCCTCGGACTCGAGTTTTGCCAGGACAAAATTATCAATGGGATTCCGCGGCCAATCCTTTTCATTTACTTCAGGCACCGGCGGACGCTTGGGAGCAACGAACGACCAGAGCATTTCCCATTTCGCGCCCTGGTCGATCCATTCCTTGATCAGCTCGACCTGTTTCGGCGTTATCGTCCGGCCGGAATAGGATGGCGGCATGTGGACCGATAGGTCCGTGGAACTGATTTTCTGGTAGAGCCTGCTCTGTGCCGCGTTGCCGGGCACGATGATGCGATAACCCCCGCGGTCGTTGAACAGGCCTTCCGTTTCATCCAACCGCAGATTCGCCTGGCGCTGCTGCGCGTCCGGGCCGTGGCACTTGAAGCAATTGTCCGACAGAATGGGACGAATCTGGCGGTTGAAATCCACCGGCTTGGTTGCGGTTTGTGGTGGCGTTGCGGAAGGAGTTTTCTTGGCAATGAAAAGGCAGAAGAAAGAAATGAAGAGAATAAGGAAAAGCGACTTGGTTCTCAAGCTGGCCCCCTGGACGAATTCCTGAAAATTTCCCGAGCTTGACTATACCCAAAAAGGCTTACTCAAATCCACCCAAACTTTGGTGGTATCTTAGATTTTACGTCCGCCCGGGCATCCTGTCCATCCGAAAACCTCACCGTGGTTCTCCCTGCACTCTGTTGTGCCAGCTCTTCATCGGCATTACCCGCGCTTCAAACTCCACGCCATGCCCGCCGCGGCCTCGCATCTGTTACAATTCCGCCGCATCAGTTTCGCGCTTTGCCGGCCGGCGTTGGCAGGAGAGGCGGCAGGGCGTTCCGGCTGAGGTGAGGAGCAGTGGACCAGGACTTGGAATTGCTTCGACGGTGCCTCGCCGGGGAGAACTCTGCCTGGGAAGACCTCCTCAAGGTCTACACCCGAAAAGTTTATAACCTGTGCTATCGCTTTACGGGAAGGGCCGAGGAAGCTGAAGACCTGACGCAGGAGGTCTTCATCAAAATTTTTCAAACTTTGAAAACTTTTGACTCCGCACAGGGTTCATTTTCAACGTGGTTGCACCGCGTGGCGCGCAATCATCTGGTGGACCATTACCGCCGCACCAAGAAGGACCGGATGACAGGATCGATTGAGGACGACCTGGAAGTTTTGGAGGAAAAGCCCAGCGCCACCACAGGTCCCGTGGGCCACTTGGAGGCGCGGGAGCGGAAAGAGCACCTTCAGCGGGCGCTGGACCGCCTTTCGCCCGACTTGCGCGAAGCGGTGGTTCTGCGCGACCTGCACGACCTCGACTACCTGGAAATTTCCCAGGTATTGGGGGTTCCGCAGGGGACGGTGAAATCAAGAATAAATCGTGGCCGATTGGAACTTGCGCGGGTTCTTAAGCGTATGGAAGGTATGAGAGGCCCCGCAGAAGCGGGAACCGAGCAATGACGCACCTGGATATTGAAAACCTGGCGAGCGATTACCTGGAAGGGCTGCTGGAAGCCACTTCCCGTACCGCGGTGGAGGCGCACCTGGCCGATTGCGCGCCCTGCCGCGAGCTGTTGGGTGACGTGCGCCACGCTCTTGAGCTGTGCCGCACAGCGGAAAAGGTGGAACCAGCACCCTGGCTGATTTCCAAGATTCTGCTGGCCACCGTGGGCGAGCGCCGGCCCACTTGGCGCGAGCAGATTGCAGCATATTTCCGGCTGGTGACGCAACCCCGCGTGGCCTACCCCATCGCCATGACGGTGTTTACTTTTTCAATCCTCGTTAATGCCGCCGGGCTGAATTTGCGGCATTTGCGTTTTGAGGATCTCAATCCCCGCACCTGGATTAGCCGTGCCAACCGGCAGGGACATCTCGCCCTCTTCCGCGCCGAAAAGTATTACGAAGACCTGCGCGTAGTGTACGAGATTGAAACGCGGTTCCAGCAATTGAGCGGGCAACCGCAGAATCAGGAGGAACAAGCTCCCAAACCCGCCGCGCCGGGGGGCGGTTCCTCGCTAAGCGCGCCTGCTGACGAAACTGTTGCCACTGCCGGCGGTCCCATGGTCCAGATGGCCGCCCGAAACGACCCGGCACCGGAAAGCCCAGTCGCCCTTACCCGTGCGGATAGGAGCGTAATTCCATGAAATGCGCCAATCACCCTCTCAACGATGCTTCAGTCTACTGCGGCCAATGCGGACGCGCGCTCTGCAACGATTGCAAGCGCGAAGTCAGCGGAATGGTTTACTGCGAGAACTGCCTGTCGGCCCGCCTGCATAGTCCGCTTCCTCCCTGGGGGAGTGTGGGAGCCGGGCCGAGCCCCGGCGTGGCATTGGCTCTCGGTTTCATACCCGGCGTGGGTGCGATTTACAACGGTCAGATGACCAAGGCCATTCTCCAGGTGCTGATTTTTGGCTCGCTCATCGCATTGGGCGACCGCGTTCACAGTCCCATGGACACCATCTTTGGACTGGGCGCTGCCGCGTTTTACTTTTATATGGTGATCGATTCCTATCAGACGGCCAAGGCCAAGATCAGCGGCCAAGCGGCCCCCGAATGGCTTGGGTTGGGCGAATTCAAATTGAACGCTCCGATTGGCGCCGCGCTGCTTATCGGACTGGGCGCGCTCTTTTTGCTCGACAATCTCGGAATTCCGATTATCAGCGAGATCGGCAAGTTTTGGCCTGTGCTGTTGATCGTGGCCGGAGTCCTGCTGTTGCAACGCCGGATGGGTGGGCCCAAACCGCCCGCCCCGCCCAACCCGCCCCCACCGCCGGCTTCGGCAGAAGGGCCGAGCAACATTCCAATAACCAAGGGGCTTTAATCAAGAAGATCGAATCAACAGGAGGAACCATGTTGCACCTCAGCCCGTTTGTCGTCCCCCTGGGACTTTTCCTCATGATCGTGCTGATCGTCGCCATCGGCTCCATGAAAAAAATGCGGGAGAAGGAATTGGAAGCCCACGAACGGCTCCGCCAGCAGGAGATGGATCACGAGCGAAAGATGAAAGAACTGGAAATCGAAAAGGCCAAATTGGAACTGGAAAAATCACGCCTGGCAAAGAATGTCTGAGCCACGGCCGGGCGGACCGGGACCAGCGCGAGGAGGATGACTCATATGGAAATCAGTCCTTTGTGGATTCCGATTGCGGGAGCCATCAGCGGCACGGCGATGGTTGTGGCTGTGGTGGGAATTATCTTCTGGTTCAAGGCGCGGGAAAAGGAATTGCTTTTCCACCAGGACTTGCGCGTCAAGGAAATGGAACACCAGCGCAGAATGAAAGAGCTGGAAATCGAATTGGAGAAGGCCAAGGCGCGAAACGGAGTTGGCCAGGCAGCGTAGCTGCAGGCAGTCTCAGTTGTAGCGCGGCTGTCCACAGCCGCGTAACTGTCGCGGGTGGGGACACCCGCGCTACAGAATTCAAATTGGGGCAGTGCGTAGCCACGGGCCTTCAGCATTGGAGGTCATCACCCATGTCACCCTTTATGGTTCCCCTAAGCGTCTTCGCCATGGTGGTGCTCATCGTGGCCATCGCCCAACTTGCCAGCATTCGCAATCTGGAGGTGGATGTGCACCAGAACCTCCACCGGGCGGAATTGGAACATCAGCAAAAAATGCGGGAACTGGAGATGGAACTCCAGCGTATTAACCAGCAGGCATGAGAATTCGCGCGGTTGGCGGCCTGAGCGCACAGGATCAACTTCATGGGAGGAACACCATCACCACCGAGGTATCGGCGGGGCGGGCCGATGTTTCCGGTCCTGCTGATTGTGCTGGGAATCTTGTTATTGCTGGACCAACTGCTGCCGGGTTGGGGAATTGACAAGACCTGGCCGGCGCTGCTGGTGGCGATTGGAATCATCATGTTGTTGGATTTAACCCGGCCGCCACGCCCGCCGCAAGGGCCGAGAGTTTAGGCGGGGAGCGCGAGGACTGCGACTTGGATTACTGATTCCGAGTTTCGAATCTCCAGTTTCGAGTTTCGGCCCTTTTCGCCGGGAGATCAAACATGAGCGTCTACACCTATCGTCGAGGATCCATTTTCTGGGCGCTGACCCTGATTGGCGTGGGCGCCATTTTTCTCTGGCAGAATTTCAATCCTGATGTTCACCCCTGGAGAATCATCGCCCGGTTTTGGCCCATCCTCATCATTTTCTGGGGAGTTTCCAAGCTCATCGACTACATGCAGTCGCAAGCCCACCCGGAAACCACCGTGCCCCCGCTCTTCTCGGGCAGCGAAGTGGTGATGCTAGTTCTGATTCTGGTGCTGGGAACCATCATCTCCAAGATCGTCCTCCATCCCACCTGGCAGGGCTGGGGATGGCACATTGACGACGATGAAATCTCCAACATCTTCATGAATTCCTACACCTACGACCAGACTTTTTCAGACCCCTTAAAGTCAGGCTCGCAATTGATCTTGGAGGATCAGCGCGGCCCAGTGGAGGTTCACGGCGCGGACACGACTTCCCTCGATGCGACTGTCAAGGAATCGATCCGGGCTGACGACGAAGGTGCGGCAAAAAAAATGTCCGATCGGCTGTTATTCGACCTTGTGAACGAGGGGGGCCACTACGTGTTGCGCACCAATCGGCGCTCGCTACCTGACGATGGCGACCGCGTCTCACTGGATATGAACTTGCGCGTGCCCCAGGCCACCAGCGACCAGATCAACTCCGTGCGCGGAGACATCAACGTGGACGGAGTTCACGGCGACCAGACGCTGTTCACCCAGCACGGCGACGTGCGCGCCACCAACATCGAGGGCCTGGTGAAGATTCACAAGACGGGTGGATCCACGGAAGTCCACGGGGTGAAAGGCAGCGTGGAGCTCGACGGCCGGGGCAACGACATTGAAATCGGCGACGTCACCGATACTGTTACGGTGAACGGCGAATATGGCGGTGACCTTCAATTCCACAATATCGGCCAGACCTTCCGGTTTGAATCGCAGCGCACTTCCATGACCGCGCAGAAGCTGTCCGGCCGCCTGGACATGGAAGTTGGTTCGTTGGACCTGAACGGCATCGACGGCCCCTTTGAAATCAAGACCAGCCAGAAGGACATCACCATCAATGATTTCAAGCACAGCTTGCAGATCGACGACAGCAACAGCCAAATCACCCTGCAAACCTCCACGCCTCCCACTCACGACATCGAAGTGGAGTCGAAGAACGGGGCGGTGGAGCTAACGTTGCCCTCTAATTCAAACTTTCAAATCGAAGCCACCTCGCGCCACGGCGAGGTGGAATGCGATTTTTCCGGCCCGGGCTTGAAAGTCGCGAAGGAAGGCGACTCGCCCTCCATCGAAGGCGCCTACGGCAAAGGCGGGCCCATGATTCGCATCCATTCCGATTACGGCGCCATCCGCATCTTGCAAGCGGGTTCCCAACCGCCGAGGCCGCCGCAGCCGCCGGAAACACCCGGCAAGGGGGAGAAGACTTGGAACGGCATCATCCTGCCATCGTACGCGTCGCTCTTTTTCCACTCCCGTCGTTACCGAATTGGCTCAAGGGAGAGCAGGAAAATTCGATGGGATCGCTAAACGGCTGGAATTTTCAGGGCGCGCTGCTACCCTGCCACGCGTTCCAGCGTTTCGAAGAAATCCGGAAAGGAAATATCAACGCACGAGCTGTCTTTGATGACGGTCGTGCCCTCGGCCACCAGCGCGGCGATGGAAAAGGCCATGGCAATGCGGTGGTCGGCGTGCGGATCGATTTCCGCGCCGCGCAACTTCTGCCGGCCCGGCACGCGCAACCCGTCGGGAAACTCTTCAACCTCCGCGCCCATGTGGCGCAAAT
>JASHTZ010000223.1 GCA_030040295.1 Terriglobia bacterium
TGCGTTGGGTAAACTCACCCGAGCCGATTGCTCCGCAGATTGTCGAACCTAACGGCACCGTCCGGTTCCACTTCCTCGACTTCGCTAGGACGTCCACGGAATCAAGAATTGACGTATACCCGGGTGAGGAAGAGAAGCTAGACGTTTCAGTTCGGTTTGATGGCGAGCCCGACTGCTATGGCTGGAACAATGAGGCATATGTAAATAGCTGGCGCACCCCAAGATGGCGGCTGCAACCTGACCGGTACTTAGCCAGAGTTACTATTACGTCCTCGGGGAAGAAATGCTACGGAGTATTCCGGATTGTGAATGACGTTGATAACCTCACAGACTTCCGATTAATAGAAGGGAATTCTGATGATCGAGCCAAGGTTCTCTAGGCTCGTGCGTTTCGGGCGCCGCGTTCCCCAGGTTTCCCCCTGCCACCCTTCCTTCACCCAATCCTAACCTTCCGCGGGAACTGCCCATTATCTTGCAGGAACGTTTTCTTGCGGCTCAGGTCGGCGGCGGTGGGTTGGACTGCTCCGTTGACGTCAGTGGCGCGGGAGACCAGGGTGTGATCGCCGGGCGTGGCGCCTTCCCAGCGATAGGTGAATAATTTCCAGGAATAGCGGTCATGGGTCGGCGCGAGTGTTGCTTTCTGCCAGGGGCCGCCGTCGATTTGCACCTCCACGGAGGCCAGGGGAGTTCCATCGTTCAACGCGAAGCCGAAAATCTGATAGGCGCCGTCCTTCTTACTCACCTTGGCGATCACCGACTTCAGGTGCATGCGGGTGATTTCGGTCTCCACCCACTGCGTTTGCGGGTCGGTGTCCGCGCCGCTGCCACCCTCGCCGACGACCGAGCGATACCAGCGCGCCTGAAAGTTCCCCAGGTAGCGGTCCTCCTGAAGATGAATCTCCGCCAGCCACTTCACATTCGCCACGCCGTACCAACCCGGCATGATCAGCCGCATCGGGAACCCCTGTTCGCGCCGCAGCGGTTTGCCCTCCAGCGCGTAAGCGATCAGCGGCTCGGGCTTCATGGCGTTTTCCAGCGTCACGCTGCGGCCGAATTGCTGGTCCAGGTGGTAAGTCTGCGCGCGGAAGACCACGTCCAGCGGGCCCCGGTCCGTGCCGAAAAACACCACCTCGCGGGCTCTCGAGCCAATCCCCACATGCCGCAGCAGATTTCTGAGCGGCACGCCGGTAAATCGCCCGCAGGAGGCCAGCCCCTCCATGGCGTGCGGGCTGTTGCCGGAGCATTCGTATCCCACGGCAATTTCCGTCGAGTGCATGGCGCGAAGATCCGCAAGCGAAAATTCCGCCGGCTGCTTCACCAGGCCCGTTACCTTCAGCCGGTGCGCGTCTCCATCGATGGCCGGAATCGCAAAGTGCTGGACGTGAAAAAATTGGTCGGCGGGAGTGTACGGGTCGTCGATAGTGCGGATATCCAGCAACTGCGTGGAGGATTTGGGATTGCGCGGGTTGAAGTTGGGGGGAATATCCGTAAAGGTCACGCCTGGGCCGCCCGCCGCAACGGCCCAGTCCGGCAGCAGCGCCAGCAGGCTGGTTGCGGCCAGCCCCGTTTGCAACATCTCTCTGCGATTGATCGGTTGCGACATGGCCAGGCTCCTTTGGTTAATCAATAGGCCGCTGTATTTTAACTGCCGCCAGAGGGATTTGCCAGGCCAGCCGGAACGGGAAATACGGGCCTGCTCCCGCTGCCGCGTTCCGAATCCATGGCCTTGGCTCGTAGATGCGCGTAAAGTATCCGCGCTGCGCCGGGGAAGCAGATTCGGAAGCCTTACATCAAATTTTCCATAATTCATAACGGAAGAGGCAAAAGCGAGCGAGGCGGGCGAAATCACGCAGATTGGCGGTGGCAACAGTGAGCGACTTGCGTGCAGCTCCCACGGCAATTAGCGCATCATTCGTCAGGGGCCCCCTTCCAATCTGCTCGTAGCCGTATGCATCTCCCACCCGCGCCAACACCTTGCCGGCTTCGGTCCAATCGCGCAGCGCCGGCACCATGATTCGGCCGACTCTTTCGAAGTCTCGCTCCATTCGCGCGACTACGTGACGGTCACTCCTGCTTAAGCCCGCGTAGAGCTCCTCCAGAACAACCGCGCTGAGCCACACCGGGGCGTGGGGCCGCTGCTGCCTGAGCGTGGATACCGCATCTGCCCCGCCGTGCAAGGCGGCAATACAGAGCGAAGTATCCGGCAGGAAAGCTTCCACCTATTTCTCCAACCTGCCGTAAACGTCGCGAATCCTGGCTCCGCTTTTCGCGAAACGCTCGAAGGCTGCCCAAGCCAGGCGATCCTTTTCGTCCTCGGAGATCACTGCGTCGAGGGCCCGCTCAATCGTCTCGGTCTCGGTGCGGGCTTTCAAAACCTTTTGGGCGCGCTTGATCTTGGTGCTATCGAGCCGGAAATGTTTGTGCGCAATGCGGTTCCCCGAAGCTCCCATCGTTAATTCCTCCACACTCCAATATAACACGGGATGAACATTAAATTAGGGAATATGAACATCCGAAAAGGAAACGGAAGGCCCGAATATGCAGGGCGGGAGAAATACTGCATTTCATCGTTCAGGCTCCTGGGCTACGTATTCGAATGGCAGGAGAAATCACCGTGGTTAGGACGGGTTCCGCTACTTAAGAACGCCGCCGGGCCCGCCAACACCCCCAAATTTGCCCTTGACTTTACCGACCGACCGGTCGGACAATAGCTTCCGAGTGGTTGGCAGCCCGGCCTCCGCACCGGGCAGCCGGCCCGAATCCACTGCCTAAGGAGGGAGCATGGCCGATAAACTTTTCATCTTCGACACCACACTCCGCGACGGCGAACAATCACCCGGTTGCAGCATGAACCTTCCCGAAAAGATCGAAATGGCGCATCAGCTTGAGCGCCTGGGCGTGGACATTCTGGAGGCGGGATTCCCCATTGCTTCCGAGGGTGACTTCGAGGCGGTGAAGGCCGTTTCGGCGGAGATCCGGCGGCCGATCGTCGCGGCGCTGGCGCGGGCGAATGAAAAGGATATCAATCGCGCTTGGGAAGCTTTGCAGGGCGCTGCGCTGCCGCGCATCCACACCTTTCTCGCGACCTCCGATATCCATCTGCAATACAAGCTGCACAAGACGCGCGAAGAAATTCTCCAGATGATCTCCTGGGCGGTGGGGCATGCGAAGTCCAAGTGCCGGGACGTGGAGTTTTCGCCGGAGGATGCGGGCCGCACCGATCGCAGCTACCTGATCGAATGTTGCCACGCCGCTGTGGAGGCCGGCGCCACCGTGCTGAATCTGCCAGATACGGTAGGCTTCTGCCTGGAGCCGGAGTATGAGCAGATGTTTCGCGACGTGCAGACGCGCGTGCCGGGCATGGACCACGTGACTCTCAGCACGCACACGCACGACGACCTGGGAATGGCCGTGGCCAACACGCTGGCGGGAATCCGCGGCGGCGCGCGGCAGGTGGAGTGCACCATTAACGGCATCGGCGAGCGCGCGGGCAACGCTGCACTGGAAGAAGTTGTGATGACTATCCACGTGCGGCGCGACGTCCTGCCCGTTTTTACGGAAATCCGCACCGAGGAGCTCTATGCCTCCAGCCGCATGCTGACTCGCCTGACCGGTGTCGCCGTGCAACGCAACAAAGCCATCGTGGGCCGCAACGCCTTCGCCCATGAGGCCGGCATCCACCAGGACGGCGTGCTGAAGAACGCCATCACCTACGAAATTATTTCGCCGAAGACCGTAGGCATGCCTTCCAATGCGATTGTTCTGGGCAAACACTCCGGCCGCCACGCACTGGCTAAGCGCTATGAGGAGCTGGGGTATCAACTTACGAAGCCTGAGGTCGACCGCGCTTATGCGCTCTTCACGCAATTGGCAGATCGCAAGAAAAATGTCTACGACGAGGATCTGCTGGGCATCATGAGTGACGGTTTCCAGCATCTGCCGGATACGTTTGCGCTCAAACTCTTCCAAAGCGTTTCCTCCAGTGACGGCCGCGCCACCGCCACCGTAGAACTTGAAAAGGACGGCAAGACATCTCACGATTCCGCCACCGGTGAAGGTCCGTGCGATGCCGCCTTCCGCGTGATCGACCGCATCACGGGCCTGCCGGGAACCGTTTCCGACTTCTCCGTGCACACAGTCGGCCCCGGCACCGACGGCGTGGCGGAGGTTCGCATTCGCGCGCATTTTGATGGCCGGGAGTTCGGCGGAAAGTGTACAAGCCACAATGTGGTGGAAGCGGCTGCGCGCTCCTATCTGCAGGCCGCAAACAAAGCTGCTTACGAACAGAAGCGACAGGAAGAGGCAAGACCTGTAGCGTCTGCTTCAGTCCACAAGAATGCGGCCGTTGACAGACTGTTTCCCGGTGGGTATTAAATTGCTTAACTTTTCCCATTCGCCTTTCCGGCTGATACCTGTTGGCTGATATACGAATCGCTAGGGCCCTCGTCGAGTGAGGAATTCTGGATGGTCCAAATTTTGCCGTCCATGGAGCCCGCCCGAGTTGAATCTTCCAGCCCATAGCTAATAGAAAACAAAGGGGTTGATTGAGGTCTTCTAAAGATTGTCGGAAATTTGCGTTTTATCCATGTTAACTCCAACAAATCCTTGCATTTTCATGTCTTACTCTTGTAAGATATAGATAATTAACGATATGCAAAGCTTGCATCGGATAGCTGTTGTGGCGGGGGACGGAATAGGGCCGGAGGTTACGGCCGAAGCCGTGAAAGTCCTTAAGGCCATTGAAGAAGTCACCGGGCCGGCCTTTCGTTTTCAATACGGACTTATTGGCGGTTGTGCGGTTGACCAGACCGCCTCGCCTCTTCCTGCAGAAACCATTGCAATTTGCAACCACGCGAGCGCCGTGCTCCTCGGTGCGGTGGGTGGTCCGCAATGGGACAACAAGCGCCCGGAGTTGCGTCCCGAGCAGGGTCTGCTGCAAATCCGGCACCGCCTGGGGCTTTATGTCAACCTGCGGCCCGCCAAGGTGATCGACTCACTCGCCAATATGTCCGCGCTGAAGCCCGATCGCGTTCGCGGCACCGACATCCTGATCGTGCGCGAATTGATGGGAGGAATTTACTTCGGTAATCCGCGCGGAATTTTCGCCAAGAATGGCGAGCGCCTGGGCGTTAACACGGAAATCTACCGCGAGCATGAAGTGGAGAGGGTCGCGCACCGGGCCTTCCAGCTTGCCCGCCTGCGCCGCAACAAAGTCACGTCGGTTGACAAGGCCAATGTGCTGGAGTCCTCGCGGCTGTGGCGTGAAGTGGTGACGCGACTGGGCCGCACGTACCCTGATGTCGAGTTGAATCATCTTTATGTGGACAATTGCGCGATGCAGTTGATCGACAAGCCCACCAGTTTTGACGTGGTGCTGACCACCAACATGTTTGGAGACATTCTGAGCGACGAAGCCGCCATGCTGACGGGGTCGATTGGCCTGCTGCCCTCGGCCAGCCTGGGCGAGCGCTCAGCGCTCTATGAACCGATTCACGGTTCGGCTCCCGACATCGCCGGCCGCAACCGCGCCAACCCGCTCGCCGCCATTGCTTCCGCCGCGCTGATGCTGCGCTACTCCCTGCACATGGAAGACGCCGCATCCGCCATCGAGCAGGCCATCGAGAGAATCCTGAAGCGCGGAGTCCGCACCGCCGAACTCCCCGGCAAAGCCCGTCCCTCCTCCACCACCCGCATGGGCGATCTGGTGGCGGAAACCACACAGAAAATCCTGAAGTCAATGAAACCGAGAAAAAA
>JASHTZ010000224.1 GCA_030040295.1 Terriglobia bacterium
CACGTGGCTGCTCGCGACGCGCACCAGCCTTACGCAGCCCGCGTCGATTTACCGCGTGGCGATTTCGGGCACGCCCCCCACCGAACTCACGCATGAAAATGACGCGCTGCTGGCCGAGCTCGACATGAATCCCGCGGATGCCGTCACCACGCACGGGGCGCTGGGCGCGGAAATTCAGAGCCTGATGCTTAAGCCGCCCGGATTTGATGAGAAGAGGAAATACCCCGGGCTGCTGCTGGTTCATGGCGGGCCGCAAAGCGCGTGGGAAGATGCCTGGAGTTACCGCTGGAACGCGCAAATGTTTGCCGCGCGCGGTTACGTGGTGCTGATGACCAACTTCCACGGCTCCACGGGCTATGGCCAGAAATTCGTTGAGGAGATTTCCGGTGATTGGGGCGGCGCGCCGTTCGAGGATTTGATGCTGGCCACGGATTTTCTCGAAAAACTCGACTTCGTCGATAAGACGCGCATGGTGGCGGCAGGAGCGTCCTTCGGCGGCTTCATGATTGACTGGATCGCCACGCACACCAATCGCTTCAAAGCGCTGGTGTCACACGACGGCGTGTATGACAACGTCAGCATGTACGGTGAAACAGAAGAATTGTGGTTTGATGAATGGGAATTCAAGGGAGTGCCGTGGAATAAAGAATCGATGGCGCTTCGCCAGAAGTGGTCGCCGTCGAGTTACGCCCAGGATATCAAAACCCCGATGCTGTTGGTGGAAGGCGCGCGGGATTTCCGCGTGCCCGAAGGCCAGGCATTCCAGCTTTTCTCGGCCTTGCAACGCCGCGGCATAGAATCCAAGCTGCTCTATTTCCCAGACGAAGGCCATTGGGTGTTGAAACCGCAAAACAGCCAGCTTTGGTACCAAACGGTTTTGGACTGGCTTGATGCACACTCGCGTTAGTGGGGACTCCAACAATGAGTGTGCCACCGCAGTGCTGCATAACGCCCGGGCAATTAGACTGCTCGACAGGAAGGCACAGATGCGTTAAGATGCGCATATGCGCACAACCATAGAAATCCCGGATACTTTATATCGAACCTTGAAGATTCGCGCGGGAATGACTGGTGTAACTTTGCGCCAACTGATTCAGCAGCTCATTGAGCAAGGATTGCAGGCGCCCAGGGTCGAGCGCTCTGGAAGCAGACGCGATCCTCCGCCAGTAATTATCAAGCCGCGGGGAGTGCCAATTCCCGCCTTGTCGCGCGAAGAAATCAGGCAGGTCGAAGAGGAAGACGAGGCGAAACATGCCGGACTTGCTTGATGCGAGTGTGTGGCTTCCCTTGAGTGCCCCGGAACACGTCCATTACCTTCGCGCCAGGCGCTACTGGGACGAAGAGTCCGAGGGCGAGATGGCCTTCTGCCGGGTTACAGAATTGGCGCTCCTGCGCCACCTCACTAATGCTAGAATTCTTGGGAACGCGGCGTTGAATGGGCGCGCGGCCTGGCAGGCGCTCAGCGATTGGCTGGCCGTTCCACGAATCAATTTCCTCCCCGAGCCACCAGGGGTGGAGGAATTGCTGGCGCAATGGGCGGAACAGCTCAACCTTCGCAGGGGAGATTGGACCGACGCCTATCTTGCCGCCTTCGCTGTGGCGAGTGGCTGCCGGATTGTCGCCTTCGACGCGGATTTTCACAGGTTTCCAGGAGTCGATTTCTTCCATTTGAAGCCGTAAGGAAACCTGAAGATGCAAACTCTTGCGACCAAGCCGTCGCCTCGCACGTCATTTCGAAAGGAGCCCATGACCAAAGACGAAATCATTCGCAAAAAGCAGGAGTTCATTTTCAACTGCGCTACTACTTACTTCAAAGACCCCATGGTGATTGATCATGCCAAGGGGCAGTACGTGTGGGACATCGAGGGCAAGCAGTATCTGGATTTCCTAGGCGGCATTGTGACGGTCAGCGTGGGGCATTCCAACCCGCGCGTGACGGATAAAATCAAGGCGCAAATCGACAAAGTACAGCACACCTCCACGCTGTTCCTCACTGAAGCCATGGTGAGCCTGGCGGAGAAAATCGCTTCGATTGCGCCGGGCAAGCTCAAGAAATCATTCTTCACCAACAGCGGCACGGAAGCCAACGAAATGGCGGTTCTGCTGGCGCGCATGGCCACGGGGAATTACGAGCTGCTGACCCTGCGGCATGGATACAGCGGCCATTCGCAGCTTGCCAAGGCGATGACCGGGATTTCTAGCTGGCGGAAGGCCGGGGTTATTCCCTACGGAATCGTGCACGCACCGGGACCCTATTGCTATCGCTGCCCGTATGGGCTTACGTACCCAAGTTGCGATCTGCACTGCGCCAAGGATATCGAGGACGTCATCAAGACTTCCACCAGCGGGCAGGTTGCCGGCATGCTGGTGGAAACGATTCAGGGCTTGGGCGGGTTCATCGTGCCGCCGCCGGGCTATTTCAAGATTGTGGCCAACATTGTGCGCAATTACGGCGGGCTGTTTATCGCCGATGAAGTGCAGGCGGCCTGGGGACGCACCGGCAAGAAGTGGTGGGGCATCGAGCACTGGGAAGTGGAGCCGGACATCATCACCAGCGCCAAGAGCATGGCCAACGGCACGCCGATTGGCCTCACGTTGGCGCGGCCGGAAATTGCCGACGCCTACAAGGGACTCACCATTTCGACATTCGGGGGGAATCCCGTCACCTGCGTGGCTGCCAAGGCGACCATCGATT
>JASHTZ010000225.1 GCA_030040295.1 Terriglobia bacterium
GCGCAAGCACCTGGAGCGCGCAGACGTGGCGCTGCTCATCCTGGACGCTCAGGAGGGTGTCACCGCGCTCGACACGCACATCGGCGGATACGCGCACGAAAGCCGCCGCTCCGTGATTATCGTCGTGAACAAGTGGGATGCGATTCGCAAGGGCCCCACCACCACGCAGGACTTCACGCGCGAAATTCGCGAAAGAATGAAGTACCTGGATTACGCGCCCATCGTTTTCATCTCCGCGCTGCGCGGGCAACGAGTGGAAAATCTGTTGCAGGCCATCGCGCAGGTGGCCAATGACCGCCGCCTGCGCATCAGCACTTCCGAGATGAACCGGTTTATGGAGGAAGTGGATTTTGAGCGCGTCACCACCCCGGCCAGCAAGCCCGCGCGGGTCTTCTACATGACCCAGGCGGGCGTGGCCCCGCCCATTTTCATCGCCTTCACCAATCGCTCCGGCAAACTGCATTTTTCCTTCGAACGCTTTCTTGAAAACCGCATTCGCGAAAGATTCGGATTCGCGGGAACGCCCATCGTGATTAAATCCAAGGCGCGGCGCTGACTTTTCTTTCCACCGGCGAGGAGGGAAATCGGATGACGACAACTCATCGACTGGCGAACGTGGCAGCGATTTTGTGCGCGGTCTTCATAGCGGGGCCGGCAACCGGAAGCCAAGGCGAGCGTCTGGCTGCGCGCGAGGGACTGAACTTCTCCGTGCCCGGCGCTGGGATAGGCGGCGCAACTCAGCCTGCCCGAGCCGCGGAACAATCTGGCGACAAGAAGACCGACTGGCTCGCCTCCGACCCTTCCGGATGGGTGGACGTCACGCCACGCAAATCCCTGAAGGGGTGGACGCGCGTTCCCATTCCGCCCGACAAGCCTCTCGACCCAATGAATCAGTGGAAAATCGAGAAGGACCAGCACTATCTGCTCTGCGAGGGCAATCATGGGCATGAGTGGCTGCGTTACGATCACGCGATTTCCAATTTTCTTCTCCATGTGGAATGGCGCTTCGAGCCCGACCCGCGCGGCAAGGGATATAACAGTGGAATTTTCGTGCGCAACGACCTGATGGGGAACGTCTGGCACCAGGCGCAGGTGGGCCAGACGGCATACATCTTCGGCCAAACGCTGGTACACGGCGAGGTGGGGCCCAAATTCAAAACCCCCACACCTGCCGTTAATCCTCTTCACTCCATCGGCGAATGGAACACCTACGAAATTCGCTGCGACGGCCCGAAGATTACGCTGTGGGTGAACGGCGACCTGACGGGCGAATATGATGTTCCGGAGGTTCCCAAAGGCTATTGGGGCCTGGAGGCGGAGGGCTATCACATCGAGTTTCGTAATGTCAAAATCAAGAAGCTGCCATAGGATCGCAATACCTAAAGAGGATATTTGCCGTCCAAAGCCTGGCGGTTGGTTCACCAAATCGTGCAGCGCTCCTCGCGCACCATAGGGTCTCCGGCCTTGCAGCCAAAAGCCTGCTGAAAGTGCTCGATTCGGCAGGGATTGCTGAAAGTGCCGGGGCGATTCACGATTCCAGAAAATCGCGGATGTCATGCAAAACCCGGCGGAACATATCGGCGGTCAGCCGGCCGGTCTGGGTGTTCTGCTGGCTGGGGTGGTAGGAGCAAAACAGGCGGGGGAATCCCTCGGGCAGCTTCAAGCTCGCGCCATGCGAAAAGGCCAGGTTCGGCGGGCGTGTGAAGTCACGGCGGCCGCCCAGCACACGCAAGTAGGAGTCAAACGCGATCCGCCCCAGCACTAGGACGGCCCGAACGCGATTCAGAATTTCCAATTCCTTTTCGAGGTACGGCCGGCAATTGCGTAATTCCCGCGGCGTCGGTTTATTGGCGGGAGGCGCGCAGCGCAGTGACGCAGTAATGTAACAATTGCGAAGCTTCAGGCCATCATTACGGTTGCGCGCCGTGGGCTGGCTGGCAAATCCCGCCTCATAAAGAGCCGGATAGAGGAAATCGCCCGAACGATCACCGGTGAACATTCGCCCCGTGCGGTTTGAGCCGTGCGCCCCAGGGGCCAAACCGAGGATGAGGAGCTCAGCACCAGGGTCGCCAAACCCCGGCACCGGCTTGCCCCAATATTCCCAGTCGCGGTACATTCGCCGCTTTTCTTGAGCCACCTGGCGGCAATAGGCGATAAGCTTCGCGCAGCGCGTGCAGGCTATCACCTGTTGATTCAAGTGCGCCAATTTTGGGGGCACTTTGGGCATATCGGAATTTTTTCGGGAGATGCGCTCCGTTAATCTGTTTTCACGCTGCTCATCGGGTGAGGCAGACTCAAAACGGCTTCTTTGCTGCCAATCGCATGATGATATCCCAGTATGCGTCGGAAACAGGCATGACCGATAGGCGCGGCATGCGTACCAGGTCGAAATTCTTCAACGCGCTGGTCTTTTTAATTTCGTCAAGCGTGACCTGGCGTGCGAGTTTCTCCTTCGCCTGCAAGTCGAGCACCACTAGGCGCGGGTCCTTCTGCTGCGGGTCAGGGTAAGGGTCGCTCACGGCTTCAGCCAGGCCAACGGCTGCGCGATCCTCCCCGGTGTGATAGACCAGCACCGCGTCACCGCGCCGCACGTTCCGAAGGTGCTTCAGAGCCAGGTTATTGGAAATCCCATCCCACACGGTTTTGCCGTCGCGCTCGAGGTCAAAGTAGGAATAGTGTTCGGGATCGGATTTCAGCAGCCATTTTGCCGGCATAATGCCTCCACGGCTTTCACCTTCGCTTTGCTGGGCAAAAGGCATTTTAGTTGAATATCCCCGCTCCGCCTAGTGCCCGTTAAACAGGAAGCGGTTCATTTGACTGAGGCGACCTCTTGCAAGCGCCGCGAACATAGACGATCACTTCGATCGCCGTAGTGTATAACTGGTTGCAAATCGGCAGTGGTACAGTTTGAATTGCGTAGGGGTGGGGCCAGTCCCTGCCCTTCGGCTCGGCAATGCCGGGATGGCACCCGCGACCCGTCGCCTGACGACGGCTTTGGGTCACAGGGCGAGGCGTGCCATTACGCTTCAATTTCAATCTGCACCACTGCTGGCAACAACAGAATGTTGACATGGCCATATGTCATGGCTATAGTCTGAAAGTATGCAAGTCAATGTCGCGTACGCCAAGAACAAACTCCCGAAGCTGATTAAAGCAGTGGAAAAAGGCGAATCCGTCACCATCTGCCGCCGCGGTTCGCCCGTCGTGGACATCGTGCGGACAAAGCGGTCGGCCAAGAAGGTAAGGAAGCTGGGCACTCTAGCGGGCAGGGCTCACATCGCCGACCTTGACTGGTGGAAGCCCATGACAGATCGCGAGGTTGAGGCATTCACCAAGGGGCGTTACTAAGGTGAGGCTCCTTCTGGATACCGTGGTTCTTATTTGGGCGAGCACATCACCGGACCGACTGAGCCGACGTGCCGCAGCTGCATTGGAGGAGAGGCGAAACATACTTGAATTGAGCTCAATCTCTCTTTCCGAGATTGCAATTAAACACGCTCGTGGTAAGCTGACGTTCTCGCCTGACCACATTCGACAGGCGGTCATGAATCTGGACATCCGAATGCTCCCGTTTACGGCTGATCATGCGTTTCTGCTCTTCGACTTGCCACTCCACCATCGAGATCCATTCGATCGCCATCTCATCGCTCAAGCAATGGGCGAGGAGATTGCCGTGGTTAGTCCTGACCAATCATTTTGCCTTTATCGGGGGCTTAGAACCGTGTGGTAAAAGTGCTTACGGGACTTGTATCCAATTCGCTTCGTTCGCATCTATATGACATGGAGGGACTAGGGAGAACATGGAAAAGGTAATGCATGTTGCGGCCGGCGACTGGCAGGGGCTGGAGACGAGCAGCAAGCCGGTGTTTTTGGATTTTTGGGCGGACTGGTGCGGTCCGTGCAGGATGCTCGCGCCGACTTTCGAAAAATTGGCGGAGAAATTCAGCGAGCACGTGACCTTCGCAAAAATTAATGTGGACGAGTTGCCCGAAATCGCCAACAAGTTCGCCGTGCGGTCGATCCCCACGCTGGTCTTAATGCAGTCGGGCAATGTGGTGGAAAAGTTGGTAGGGCTGCGATCGGAGCAAGAATTGACGCAGGTCCTCAGCCGTTACACCAACAGCAACGGCAACAAATAAGCATGGATTGAAGTGACGAAGCCGGAGTCCGCAGATCCCGTCCCCTCTTTCCGGTTTAAAATCCGCAATTCCCCCCGCCGTTCAGGCCCCTGGCCGCTGACCCAGCACGTTCGTAGTATTGGGAAAGAACCCCTTGGGCGTGCTCATGTAGCCCGAGACGGTATCCTTACCCAATTTGTTCACCACTAATTCCAGGGCAGTCTGGGCGCCTTGCACGTAAAACCAAAGGGGAGAGTTCAATGAGCAGTTCGGGTGTTCGGTCCTTTTATCATCGGCTGTGAGGTAAATGTAGTACATATTCTTCTTGGGGTCTGTTCTTTCAAGCTCCAAGGTTACTGTTCCAACCTTTTGTTGGGCCTTCCTGCGGGGAAGAGTGAATTCAAAGTAGTCGCGATCGGTTTTGTGAGCCAGCGCGACTAATTGATCGTGAGTTTGGGCGATGTCACCCTTCAATTCACTTTTGGTTCCGCTGAGGGCATTGGTGAATTCGTCCTTAGTGTCTGCCAGATCCTTTTTGGTTCCCGCCAGGTCCGTGCTCAGCCCGCCGATCTTGGCGGTGGAATCCGCCTGAAGCTTGTTCAATTCATCGCTGCTGGCTTTCTGGGCGATGGCTTGATTCAATTGCGACACGGCAGTTTCTTGTTGCTTCTGGACTTCCGCCGCCAGGGCGTGCGCGCGCTGAAGGTCCTGCTGCGTAACGCCGAGTTTTTCCGAAGTGACCTGAAGTTGTCCGCGCAATTGAGCATAGCGGTCATCGGTGGAATCCATTCGCCGCGTCAGCAGGTTCATCGAATCGGCCTGCTTTGACTCAAAGTCACTAAACTGGTTGCGGGCCATAATGGCCATTGCCAGATTCACCGCAGTCACGATGGCCAGCACGACCACGACCCAGACCAGACCTTTTCCGCCTCCCGCTGCGGGGGCCGACTGCGGGGCCTGTTGAACCAGGACGTACTGGGGGCCGCCCGGTTGAGGTTGGAATTGCGGCGCGGCAGGCGCCTGCTCCGGGGCGGTCGAGGGTCGCGTGGGCGCATCGTTCAGGCCGAACATCGAGGTCGGATCCTTTTCTGCCATACATTCTCCTTATTTCCAAATGCTTGAGTCGAGATTACCGGAACAGCCGGATTTATCCACTCCTATGATGCCACATTCGTTGTCCGCGTTTATAGGTAAATGCATTTTTACCTTGTCAAATCCCCCTGGAGAACCCTAGGGTCGAGCTCAGTGGACCGGTCAAGCTCGTACTAGAATCAAGGCCACTGCGTCCGCGCGGATCGCCTCGCCACGACCGATGGCGTCAAGGCCCTCTCCGGACTTGGCTTTGACGCTCACCTGGCCGGGGTTGAGAGAAAGCGCCGCGGCCACTTTTTTCTCCATCGCGGGAATGTGCGAGGCAAGTTTCGGCCGCTCCAAACCCACGGTTGCGTCAACGTTCACAATTCGACAGCCGCCGAGGCGGAGCAATTCGCGCACATGGCGCAGAAAAAGCAGACTGGAGGCGTTCTTCCATCGCGAAGCGGTGTTGGGAAAGTGGCGCCCGATGTCGCCCAGCCGCGCCGCGCCGAGCAAAGCGTCGCAAATCGCGTGGGCCAGGACGTCACCGTCAGAGTGGCCAACGGGTCCCTGGTCAAACGGCACATTGACGCCCCCTAGAATCAGCTTGCGCCCCGGCGCCAGGCGATGCAGGTCATTGCCGATGCCCACGCGCCACAGCGGGGAGGCATCGCGCGCCGCGACTCCAGCCTGGGCATTCCGCACGGATGCGGCGCT
>JASHTZ010000226.1 GCA_030040295.1 Terriglobia bacterium
TACCTGAAATAGCTAAATTAAGACACTGAAACTAAACGACAAATAAATTATTGACAATAATACACTAATATTTTATTATTCTTTATAGCTAACTGTTAAGGCTTAAGGGATGGCAACAACCCTCCGGTGGTGGTTTATGACCGCCGCTACAATGGCTCATGAGGAATAAACATGGCAACACGATTTGACAAATTCACAGTAAAAGCTCAGGAAGCGCTTCAGGCGACTCAGGAAATTGCGGGCCGCAACGGCAACCAGCAGATGGAGCCTGTGCACCTTCTGCTCGCTTTGGTCGAGCAGCCGGAGGGCGTGGTTCCGGGAATTCTCCAGCGGCTGGGGACGACGCCCGCAGCCGTCAGCCAGGAAGCGAACAAAGCGATCGAGGCTCTGCCCAAAGTGGGCGGTTCGGCGGACCAGTTCATTTCGCCCGCGCTCAAGGAAGTTTTCGACCAGGCGTTCAAGGAGACGGAGCAGTTCAAGGACGAATTCGTCTCAACCGAGCACCTGCTGCTGGCCATCGCCAAGAAGTCGAACGACCCGGCGGGGCGAATCCTGAAGCGTTTGGGCGTTACGCACGACGCGATCCTGAAATCACTGGTTGCGGTGCGCGGAACGCAGCGTGTGACCGACCAGAATCCCGAGGCCAAGTACCAGGCGCTGGAAAAATACGCGCGCGACCTGACCGAACTCGCCCGGCGCGGCAAGCTGGACCCGGTAATCGGGCGCGATGAAGAAGTTCGGCGGGTGATTCAGGTGCTCTCGCGCCGCACCAAGAACAACCCCGTGCTGATCGGCGAGCCAGGCGTGGGCAAGACGGCCATCGTGGAAGGCATTGCGCAGCGCATCGTGGCCGGAGACGTGCCGGAGCTGCTGAAGACCAAGCGCATCGTGGCGCTCGATCTGGGCTCGATGGTGGCGGGCTCAAAGTATCGCGGCGAATTTGAAGACCGCCTGAAGGCCGTGCTGAAGGAAATCGAGGAAGCGAGCGGGCAGATCATTCTGTTTATCGATGAGCTGCACACCCTGGTGGGCGCGGGAGCGTCCGAAGGCTCGATTGACGCTTCCAACATGCTGAAGCCGGCGCTGGCTCGCGGCGAACTGCGCTGCATCGGCGCCACCACGCTGAACGAATACAAGAAATATGTGGAGAAGGACGCAGCGCTCGAGCGGCGCTTCCAGCCCGTGCAGGTGGGCCAGCCGTCCGTCGAGGATACGATTGCGATTCTGCGCGGCCTGAAGGAGCGCTACGAGGTTCACCACGGCGTGCGCATCAAGGATTCGGCGATTGTCGCCGCCGCCGTGCTATCAAACCGCTACATCGCCGACCGTTTTCTGCCCGACAAGGCCATTGACCTGATTGACGAAGCGGCGAGCGGCCTGCGCATCGAGATCGATTCAAATCCGGCCGAGATCGACCAGATTGAGCGCCGGGTGACGCAGCTTGAGATCGAAAAGCAGGCGCTGCGAAAGGAGGATGACGCTCCTTCGCGCGAGCGTTTGCAGGCGCTTGAAAAGGAGCTGGCGGGGTTGAAGGAAAAATCCGACCGGTTGAAGCTGCGCTGGAAGGCGGAGAAGGAAGTCATCGCGGAGATCCGCCGGCTGAAGGAATCGATTGAGCAGGCGAAGCTACAGGAAGCGCGCGCCACGCGCGAAGGCGACCTGGGCAAGGCCGCGGAAATCCGCTACGGCAAGCTGGTGGCGCTGGAAAAAGACCTGAACGCCGCGAACAGCAAGCTGGAGAGTATCGACAAAACCGGCCGCATGTTGAAGGAAGAAGTGGATGAGGAAGACGTGGCGAAAGTGGTTTCGCGCTGGACGCACATTCCGGTCACCAAGATGCTGGAAGGCGAAGTCGCCAAGCTGGTGAAGATGGAAGAACGCCTGCGCATGCGCGTGGTGGGGCAGGAAGACGGCCTGCGCCTGGTGGCCAACGCGGTGCGCCGCAGCCGCGCCGGGCTTTCCGATCCGCACCGGCCCATCGGGTCGTTTTTGTTCCTGGGTCCCACGGGAGTGGGCAAGACGGAGCTGGCGCGCGCGCTGGCGGAATTTCTGTTTGACGATGAGCGCGCCATGCTGCGCGTCGATATGTCCGAATACATGGAAAAGCACGCCGTGGCGCGGCTGATCGGCGCTCCGCCCGGGTACGTGGGTTACGATGAGGGCGGCCAGTTGACCGAACTCGTGCGCCGGCGGCCGTATGCGGTG
Source organism: Terriglobia bacterium (assembly GCA_030040295.1). GTDB lineage: Bacteria > Acidobacteriota > Terriglobia > UBA7540 > UBA7540 > Bog-366. The sequence continues at coordinate 2,206 of JASHTZ010000226.1, forward strand.
CTGCTGTTTGATGAAATCGAAAAGGCGCATCCCGATGTGTTCAACATCTTCTTGCAGATTCTGGATGAAGGCCGCCTGACGGACGGCAAGGGCCGCACGGTCGATTTCAAAAACACCGTGATCATCATGACCTCCAACATCGGCAGCACGCTGATTCACGAGGCCATGAATGGAGTGGACCACGCCATCGGCGTGACGTCGAAATCGGGAAATGCGGTGGGCACAACCGGAGCGCTGAGCGAAGATTTGAAGCAAAAGATTCAGGCCCTGCTGCTTCAGCACTTCCGGCCGGAGTTCCTGAACCGCGTGGATGAGATTGTGATCTTCAATGCGCTGGGGAAAGCTGAGATCGAAAAGATCATCGACCTGCAGCTTGAAAATCTGCGCAAGACGCTCGCGGAACGCAAAATCGCGATCACGCTGACGGAGAAGGCTCACGAACTGCTCTACCGCGAAGGTTACGACCCGCAGTTTGGAGCCAGGCCGCTGAAAAGGGCAATTCAACGCTTGATTCAGGACCCGCTGGCCATGAAGCTCCTCGACGGCGAAATCGCCGCCGGAGACGCGCTGACCATCGACGCCGATTTGAAGAAAGGCACGATGGTGTTCGAAAAGGCCAAAGCCAAGGCGGCTCGAAAAGCATGAGAAAAGACCTGGGGAAGAGCCTCTGCTATCCGCCGGCGAAGGACCTTCGCAGTTGCTTATGGGAAGTGCGTTCAGAGTCTGGCGGGCGCACGGATTCCGCCAGCCTCAAGAGGGCACGCAGGGCGTCGTTGACGGCGGCCTGATTGGGAAAGGCCTTGGCCAAGTCGGGGTCGAGGAGGATGAGGTTTGTCCCGGCGCGATATCGCTTCACATACTTGCCGCGCACTCCACCCTTCATGGCGCGGAAGTCATACTCCGGGCGCAGATCGTCTGTGGGCTTTCGGTTATTCTTCCTCATAGAATGTTCGCTCTCGTCGTGTCGCGCGCCGGGCACTGATTATCCGGATCAGTTCGTCCTCCTCGGTGTGCGCTACTACCAAGATGCGGTTGCGGCTGGACATGCCAATGGTCAGGAAGCGCGGCTCAAGCTCGGAATGTTCAGCGTCCGGAAAAGTCGTCGATAGATCATCGTCCAACACCGTCACCGCTTCGCGGAAATCGACTTTGTGCTTCTTGAGATTGGCCGCCGCTTTCGTCGGATCCCATTCGAAGACCACAGCAACAGTATACGCTTTATCGGTGAGTCGTGCAGCCACGCCA
>JASHTZ010000227.1 GCA_030040295.1 Terriglobia bacterium
AAGGGACCGGAAACACATCCATAACTCAGCCGTGGTTCAGCTTGATTTTGTCTCCGAGTCTTCAGGTGGCGTGAGGTGCCTCAGAGCTTTCTGCTGAACCGAAGAACGTTTTGACGAAGGGGCGTCGAAGGCGCGTCCGAAGCCGGGCAGCCGGGTTAAACCCATATCGTGACTTCAACCACAGAGTCAATCCTCCATCCCCGGGCAGGATCATGGTTCGGCGCAGGGTATGGAGATTTGATCCTATGTCGTTCATCCCTTCATCGACGGTGAAGCTCAAGTCGAATGCTCGGCCCGCTTCTGCCCGAACCTGGGCATTGCAAGCGCCGTAAGGATAAGCAAACGCGCCGATGGGAACTTGCAGAAGGTCCTCCAGGTCCTTGCGGCTTCCCGCGACTTCATCGTCCATGCTCCCCGAGGGCAAGCGGGTAAGGTCAGGGTGACTGCGAGTGTGGGCCCCGAATTCGATTCCTTCGCGGAACCAGTGGCGAATCTCCTCCGGCCCCATCAAGGGCAGGAGGGGATAATTGGCCAACTCACCCCATTGCGCGGATTGCCCGATGTGGCCTGTGACCACGAAGACAAGCCCGGTAAACCCGTAGTGCAACAGAACCGGCAACGCGAACCGGGCGAGGTCGGCATAGGCATCGTCAAAAGTAAGCAGAATAGGCTTCTGCGGAAGAGGTTTGCCCGTGCGGATCCATGCCAGCCAATCAGAGGAGCGGATGGTTTTGAATCCACGGCGCGCCAGCCAGCGAATCTGCCGCTCAAAATCCGCCGGAGAAATAGAGAGGCCCGGAACCCATGGCCGCGGGGTTTCACCAATGTGGTGAAACATGAACACGGGGAGACGAAGGCCGAATTCCTGGCGCAGTTTCTTCCATGACCCCGCTTCGCGAGCGGCGGATCGAATCGCCACGGCACTCGAAGCGTATTGCAGGAGCTTGACACCGCCGCGCCTGAAAAGATTCACCGCTTGCAACTTTTCAAGCGGCCAAAGCAAGGCGGAGATGAGGGGCGCGGGCGAAAAGGGCAAAGCCGTAATGAGCCGGCGCGCGGCGCGCATTGACCATGAGCCCTGTGTGATTCGTGCAGGAACGCTGAACGGACGATACTCGGGGAGCTTGCGCGCCAATATCAGGTCGTGCTTCCCATAAAGCACCGCGTCACGAGAAATCACGTCGCGCGTCCTTTTCGTGACCACGTGGTGCGCGACGACCGTAGGAAGATACCGGAAGGGGACGCCCTTCAGCCACAACCTCATTCCTATTTCTGAATCCTCCCTCTGGTAGGGAATTGATTCGTCGAATCCGCCGAATTTCTCGAGGACGGTCTTGTGAATCGATGTATTGGGTTCCACCGCGGCATCGTAAGGCCACCGAAGCCTCGAGTCCCGCGCATAGCGCGCTTCCCAATCCCGGGCGTTTTGCCGGTAGCACTCGGCAGCCAGCGTCCGGGGGCTTTCGGCCGACACCGGAAATGCTCCGATGACCACCTGAGGCTCGCCATTCCCGTGCGCGGCGAGATGCCGTCGAATCAAATCCGGCGCGCACAGCAGGTCGTCATCAAGGATGAGAGTGATTTCGCCCTTGGCAGCGCGAATGCCATCGTTGCGCGCTATGGAAATTCCGCCTTGCGGACGTTCCAGCACGCGCAATGCGCACGAAGGGTGCAACTCCCGCAGCGCCTCGGCCGTGCCGTCGGCCGATCCGTCCGCAACAACAACAATTTCGTAGATCTCCGGCGCAGCGTCCTGATTGAAGAGGGTCTGCAAAGTGCGCAGGAGGCTGTTGCGGCGGTTGTGTGTCGCGATCACCACCGAGATTCGCGGATTGCTGGTCATGGGCACGGAGGTTCAGATTCTCGCGGAACCTCTTGCGCGCGGCTTCCCGCGGGTCAGGAACCCGGTTTTCTAAAAGTGTAGTAAATGCTCGTCGAAAAAAACTTATTTGACCGGATATTCGACGACATTTTTGGTCCAATCATTTCCAGGAACTCGAAACCGATCTGCTGAGTTTGTTGGACCACAAACTCCGGCGAGGAAAAAATACCGCACAGACAGCCTTCAGAAACACAGGCTGAGGCCCGAAGGGCCTTCAGCGTGTTGCGGAGTTTCCAGAGCGGCGCCTCCCTCCAATAACGAGGTGACCAAAGCAGTAACGCCTTCAGGTTATGCGAGGAAAATATAAAGGTCCCTCCGGCTCTCAGCACTCGAAAACATTCGCGAAGCGCCATATCGCGTTGCGGCTCGGGCAACACCAAGTCGAGGCCATTGCCGGAAATCAACACGTGGGAGTAAGCTGAATCCGGCTCTTCGATGTGTTCCAATCTTCCGACGCCCAAGTCAAGGTAAGGGAAGCGCCTTCGGGCAGTTTGGATAAGGTTTTCCGAGGCATCTACGCCCTTCACGCAGAGACCCATTTCATGCAGAATCAATGTGGTTCTTCCCAGCCCGCAGGCGAGGTCAAGAATTCGCTCGCCGTTCTTGTAGTATTTTGCATACAGGTATTTTTCTTCCGGCAGCAACCGGTAAACGGAGCATTCCTCAACGGCCTCGGGGGTGGCGTAAAACCGGAGGTTGGCGGGCCATTCCGAGATGTTCCGGTCAGACAAAGCCCTGCTCACTGCCCTCTCCTCAACACCCGATAGACCGCCTCCTTCAGGTCGAGGTACACGCCCGCCCGCGCGCGCGATGCCCATCGCTCGTTCCAGATTTGGATTTGATAGGTTTGGCGGAACCCGGTGGCCCAGCGCATTTTGTAGGCTTCTTCGCCGCGCAGGAGGTCGTATTCATCGTACCCATGCTGGTAGCCGTAATCAATCACCGCGGGAATCAACATCGTGCCCGGCGAGAGGCGCGCAAAAGCGCGGTCGAAGGCGGTGACGTAACCCCAGAGTTTGCTTCCGCAGCGGAACCCCAGGCGCCAGGCAATTGGCCTCTCGCGCAATTCCATCAGGGCGAGATAGAAATACCCTTTCGGGCCAAGCCCCTCAAACAGAGATTGAAACACTTCGGGGTTCCGGGCAATGATGGGCAACGGAGTTGCACCGCGCACGCGCTTCTGAGCTTCCAAGGCGGCCAACTTTTTTATCAGGCCTTCCTCCTGATGGGGATTTTCGATGATCCGGACGCGCAATCCCTCCGCCCGCATTCGATCGAGGCGGTTTTGCTGGTTGCGGAGCCGGTGGCGGACTGACGGCGAAAGCCGCTTGAGCGTTTCCTCCCAGGGTGCGTCAATGGCGAGGAAATGATAAGCGCCCTTCTCGGGTTGAATGCGGAAATGAAGGTTGGTTTGAGACAGTGCCTCTTCAACCAGCGACAGGGATTCCTTCGTGGCGCGTAAATCTCTCAGATCGGCCAGATCCCAGCGGTCACGCGATTCCGCGAGATAACGAATGATGGCGCGGCTCAGGCCCGCGGGATCAGCTCCCAGCAACAATTCGTTGTAATCCGCGGCCGGGCCGGTGAACTGGATTTTTCTGAGGGTGAACCCCCAACGCGAGACTTTCCGGCTGACCAGAGGGGAAATCCCCAACACGGCGCCGCGCTTCTTCACCACCAGCACGTTGAGATGCCGGTCCGCGCCAGGTTCTTCCTCAGCGTGGCGCCGGCTCCACGCGCGGAACCAGTCATAGGTCATAAAGACGTTGGGGGATTCGGCATTTTCGCTGAGACGGTTCCAAGCGTCGCGAATACTCACGAGTTCGTGTTCGGTGGTGATTTGCTCAACGGAATAATCCGCACTCGCCGTCGCGAGCCCAGGCGGAAGAACCGGCGCGGACTTGGAAGTCCTGTTGACATTAGCGGTTTGTGCCCGTGAAATTTGCATCTTCGCCATCACCAAAGTGGCTTGGGAACCAACACAGCTTGGACGGGGAACATTGGGATCATCAGGAACGAGGAGTTCGCCTCGAGAAACTCGCTGACGGCCTTGTTGACTCCCGGCGTCTCGCGATGCCCGAAATCATCAACCACAATCAGGCCGCGCGGCGCCAAACGGGGCGCCAGATATTCGAGACATTGCCGCGTTGCGTTGTAGGTGTCCACGTCCAGGTGGCAAAAGGCAATGTCGCGCAGCTCCAGGCCTTCGGCAGCGGCGGGGAAATAACCTTGA
>JASHTZ010000029.1 GCA_030040295.1 Terriglobia bacterium
ATCACCGCGCGATATTTCGTCAGTACCCACGCCACCATGGTCATGGCGATGGGAGCAATCCAGGCGATGTGCTCCTTCCACTCCATTCCCAGGTCATGCCACTGCGAAGTCGTGGGACTTGATTTCAAAAGGTATCGCGGGAATGCCGCGAGGTCCGTGACGCCGGCGGGTGGAACGGCGCGGTACCACGGATAGATGAGATAAGCGCCGGTCAGCACCGCGGCCCAGCCCAATGCCGCTGCGCAGAAGAGATAGACGCGCGCAAGCGTTTGCGCCTTGGCGGAAAGAGGTGAAGGCGGCTCTGAAAAAGCGGACCGAAGGAGCTCCACCAGCAGTCCGTAAACCGCCATCAAAAAGAAAGCGCCGAACAGCATTCCGTGAATCAGTGTGAAGAGAGAGCGTTGAGTGATTTCCATTTGATTTTCCCGCCGGCAGAGTTTGTTCGTTCCCCTGTCCCTCTCTGCTCAGTGGCGATGCTTGATTCCAAACATCTCTCCAAAAAGCTCCTGAACACGGTGACGCGCTGTCTTCAGTGCCCTTCGCCCGACCGGGGTGATTCGGTACATCCGCCGCGCGGATTTCCCCTGGCGAACCAAACCCGATTGCAGATATCCCGCGCCCTCCATGCCGTGCAGGATGGGATAAAGCGTCCCCGCGCTAAGTTCATAACCGTGACGCGCCAGTTCCTGAGAGATCCAGATTCCGCAGATCGGCTCCTCGGCCGCGTGGTGGAGGATGTGCAGGCGAACCAGGCCCGAATAAAGATTTCTGGCATCCATATCGATCTTCGATTCAATCTTTCGATATCGAAAGCAGATATTGAAGGAAGGAATTGAGATTGTCAAGTGCAGCGGAGTAGCGAGACAGGTGGGATTGGGCGTGCTGGATGTCGCCTCTGTAACGCGGGTGTACCCACCCCCGACGGCGGCACGGGCATCCGTCCCGCAACCGGTCGCGCCCAGGATGGCCATGCCGAGAGCAAACCCTAACCAAGACCCATCCCAAATGCGGACGGGGACGCCCGCGCTACAAACCTCGCTTGGCCCAGAACTTCCACAGAGAAGGGTCGGTGAGCATTTTGACGAAAATTCCGCCTACGACGGACCGTGCCTGGAAGCCCACCTGCGTGCCGTCGCGCGTCCAATACCAGTCGGTCATGGGAACCCGCGTGGGCGATTGATTCACCCAATCATAAATCGGCGAAATCAGTTTTTCCCAGTCCGCAGGCGATTCCGCCAGGGTGGCAGTCCAGAATTCCCAATCGAGCTTGGTGTAGCTCTTGCGATTGTCGAGCGGCAAGCCGTAGCGGTTGAGGTGTTTTTCGTAGAACGCGATCTCTTTATCCGCAACCTCCGCGGGGAAGAGGTTCAGTCCCAAAATTTTGTCCCACACCAGGTTGTATTTCTGGCTCCAGGTCCCAGGCTTGTCAAATGCCAGGCGGTAATGGTCGCCGTCGTTGGCCATCTCCATCCAACGCCGGGCGAACTCCTGGGCTTTGGCGCGGTACGCGGCCGCCGATTCTGGCTTCCCTTCCATCTCTAGAATCTGCGCGTAAGCGCCCAAGCCCACAATGGCCTTAACGGAAAGATTGGTGTTGTGCGCAAGATGCCCGGCAAAGTCATCGGTGCAGAGTTGGTTCTCCGGGTCGAGCCCTTTTTCCGCCAGGTATTTGGCCCACTGATCGAGAATCGGGGCGTATTTTTCGGCAAAAGTGGCGCGGCCCTCGGCGTGGGCGATGGCGGCGAACAGGATGAGCATGTTGCCCGATTCCTCCACGGGCATGGATTCAATTTTGGCGGGGTCGCGGCCGTTGGCCAGCGGGTACACACCCAGGTCGTGCGGCGCCCAGGGATTCGGCCATTTCCCGGACTTCACGTAATCCATCACCGGGGCGAGCGAGGCTTCCTCAAGCTTCGGATTCAGGAGCAAAAGCAGGGGCGCCGCGGGATAAATAACGTCCACCGTGGAAATGCACCCGCAACTGAAATTTTCCTTGGGAAAGAAGTAAGGAGTCTGGCCGTCAGGCGCCGCCGTCAACTTGTGCGCGGCCAGGCTTTGGCGGTAAGCCAGTGCGGCGATGCGAGCGTATTTCTCGCCGCCTTCGCGCGCAAGGTCGCTCATCAATTGGTCGTCAAATTTCTCGCTCTTCTCTCGAAGCGAAACAAAATCGCGCTCCGCTTCGGTCATAAGATCGGCTGCCTCCTCCCCGTTGCGCCGCCAATACGGCCGCAGGCGCTGATGAAAGTATTCAATCGAATAGATGTCGTCGTAAGCCAGCAGAAGGTGCCGTGTTACCGGTTGCGCGCTTACTTGACCCAGATCAAAGACGAAAGCCATCATGGGCGCGCGCTGAGCGGGCCGGGGCGGGTTCGGTTCGTATTCGCCAGGCAGGCGGCCTTCATCAATAAATGCCCGATTCTCAGCCGAGGAACCGGCAATGGCGCTCAAACCCTTCTCGCTCTTCGGCGCGGCGGCGTAAAGGTAGCCCCAATCGATGCGCAAATTGTCGCCGGACTTGGCCAGAACCGGCTGTTCCTCCGTCCCCATGCGCAACACGTCAAGGTCCGCGATCTTTTCGCGCGACCAGCCCACCGGCTGGTCCTCTGTGTTCACCACAAGCTGCGCGGAGTTGGCGTAGAAAATGGATACCGCGTGCGCGCGGCCGTCCGTCGCGCGGATTTCCCAAATGAGATAGGTTACAGGGCGGGAATAGACCTCAAGGTCATCGGGCAAAAGCGGGGTGAGGAACGTCAGTTTCACCTGAACGCCCGCACCTTCGAACTCATAAACGGTGCGAGTGGGATAAACCGTCAGCCCGGTTTGCGGCAAGGCCTCTTCCGACGGCGTCTTCCCCATGAGGCGATAAGTCACGCCGTCAATTCTCACCATGCTCTCAAGCGACTGCGGCGTGCCCGTCCAGTGACGCGTGTAGTCGTCCGTCAGCCGATCGGCGAAAGACCAGATGCTGAAGTAAGGGTCGGTGGTCACCAGCGGCACGGCGCGCGGCTGGAAGGGCCCCGCCGCACCAAGGGGGCTGCACGCGAGGAGAGTCAACACGGCAAGCGGGAAGCCGAATCTCCACCACCGAGCCACTCCGGGTCGCGTTCGAGGAGGGAATCTCCGCAAGCCATTCGGACTTAACAAATTCTGATGATTGCTTAACATGGTTGTAAGGGTAAGGATCAAATTTCGGCTCATGTGGGATTTTGGGGAAGCAATTTTCTGCGCTCGTAACCGTTGAAGACCGCCTGGAGAATCAGGAGCAGAACGGCGATGCCGGCGAGCATCCAGATGCCCGCGCGCACCGAATGGTGCTGGAAGACGTAGCCGATGGCGGGAGGAATCACCGCGCCGCTCAGCAGGGCGGGAGTCATGAGCATGCCGAAGACGGTTCCAAAAATGCCGGCGAAATAGGTACTGGCGGTTCCCGCCGTGGTGGGAAACACCGGCGCGTAGCAGAGGCCGCAGAGAACGATGCCGGCGGCAGCCACCTCAATGTTCGGCGACACCGCCATGAGAACCAGCCCGGCGATGGCCCCTACGCAGCAACCCACCACGAGCTTTGGCCCGCGCACATGCTTCACCACCTGGCTGGCAATCACTCGCCCGAGCATCATCATGATCCAGAACGTGGTCAGAAGAATCTTGGAGGTCTCCGGAGTAGCGGCGAGATCTTTTTCCAGGAAGGTGCGAATCCACCCGGAGGTGGAGATTTCCAGAGAGGAATAGCAGAACAACACGGCGGCGAGAATGATGACCGCGGGATGCACAGCCACGGACATCGCCTGGCCCCAGTCAAATCCCCCTGCCATGCTGGCCGGAGGAAATCTCTGCGCCAGCGCCACAAACGCCACCAACCCCACCAGCAGCGCCACAAGCCACATCGTGGCCACCAGGCCAATGCTGCGTGCCAGAACCGTCACAAGCAGGGGGAAGAAGAACGCTCCCACGCCGAAGAAGGTGTTACCCAGGTTGAGCGCGGAAGAGGGATTCTTGGGGTAAAGATCGGGGATGAGGGTATTGGCCGCCGCCATGGCGGAGCTTCCCCCGAGCCCCAGCAGCACCAGCAGCGCTCCCAATACCGCGTAGCTGGGCGTGTAAGCCATTCCCACCAGCGCCACCGCGCTGCACAGGAATCCCAAGGCCAGCACCAGCTTTTTGCCGAAGCGGTCAATCAGCGGCCCGGCCAGGAAAACCATGGGCACCTGCGGAAGATAGAGGAAACTGAAAAGCGTCCCGCTGCGGGCCAGGTCAAATCCCGCGCGCGCGCTCAATTCCGGCAGCGTCGCGCCCAGGAAGGAAGTGATGACGCCGAACGTGAACAGGCCCGCGCAGGCTGTTCCCATCAGATAAGGCGTGGCAGTACGGTTCTCTGTGGCCATGCAGGGTTGACCTTTCCGCCCAATCGGGCGACACATTCTTGCACACTCGCACGCGGAGCGCCATGATTACCACGGCTCAATTTACAGGTGAGCGAGCACGGATCGGCAGCCCTCCCGCGAATTCGCATGAGAGCTTTCCTCGATCTTCCCCCTCAGACGATTTGCGTGACTTCCAGTCCTTTGCCGATGGGTAGCGTCATGGAGCGCAAAATGCCCTCTTGACACAACTTCCCTATATATATAGACTTTATGCCATGAAGACACCAAGAATTTCTCCAGAGACGCTTCGGGTTTTGGAAATATTTTTCGAAAGCCCCGCGGAATGGCGCTACGGCTACGATCTGAGCCGCGAGACGGGGCTGAAGTCCGGCACGCTCTACCCGATTCTTATGCGCCTGGAAAAACACAAGCTGCTGGTGGCGCGTTGGGTCACAACGGAGCCGGGCGTGCCGCCGCGGCACACCTACAAGCTCACGCCGGATGGCCTGGAACTCGCCCGCGTCAAGCTGGCGGAAGCGCGCCCCGCGCTGGCGACGCGCCGGCCTGCCTGGGGCAAAGGATAAGTTGTGATGCAGACCATCCGGCATCGCGCCGCAACGCTGGTTCTGGAGTCGGCGATTCTCATTGCCCCGGTCGATTCGCGCGAGTGGGGCCAGGCGATGCTCAGCGAGTTGGCCCACATCAAGAACCCGTGGGCGGCGTTCGCGTGGGCGCTCGGAGGGTCGGCAGTTCTTGTGAAGCGTTCACTAATTTGCCTTCTCACCTTTGGCCGTTCGGGCCGCGCTCCGGACTTCGGGTGCGGAAACAATGCCCAGGAGGATTCCATGCGTAAAGCCGCCTTGCTTGTCACCTGCGGATGCATTCTGTCGGTAATGCTCTTGTTTGCCGCTCCGGCATTTCGACAGGCTTTTGCACTCTCACTCGCCCCTTGGCACTGGGTTTTTAAGCAGAGTGCAGCGAATGACCAGGAGGGCCTGCACAAGCTCGCGCAGCGGGCGGAGGAAAAGCGCGATGCGGAGGGCATAGCTTTCTGCGCAATGCGCATGTGGAACGGCCGCGAGAGCGCGCGCCTGGCGGAAGAAGCTGTGCGGCTTGATCCGAACCTCACCTGGATCTACGCCGTGGTAGCGGTCCGCCACTCAGAACTGCCGGAAGTCAACCAGTGGGTTCCACATCTCGAGCAGTTGGATCCTCACAACACCCTTCCTTACTTAATCACCGCAGAGAGCCGCGACATCCTTCATGTCATTCGCGAAGACATAAAGACGCACGGGGATTTCCATGATCCTGAGTGGCAGGCGGCCATGGCGGCGGCCTTCCAAGCCACGACCCTTGATGATTACCTGGACCGTGTCAATGCCCTGGAGGGCAAGGTCATTACCAGGTACGGCTTGACCAGCCCCGACATGGTCCTGCCGGCGTCGGTCAGCACTTATAGCCTGCCGACCTACACTTTCCAAGATTGCTCCCTCTACGCGAAATCCATTCTCGAGCCGCGCCAGGAATCGGAAGGGAAAAGCGAACAATCCACCGCCATGGATAAATACTGGTCCGTCGCTCACTACGGCCAGATGATCGAATCCCAAGCTCACAGCAAGTATGGACAATCGGTGGGTAAACACCTTCAACGCCTGGCTTATCGGAAACTTCAGGCGGCTGCTGAGAAGGAAGGCAATCATTTTGAAGCTGAGCACTTTGCCTACCTGTTGGACCTTGGGCAGCCGAAGAAGAGCGAGGATAATCCTATCGGATTCACCTGGGGATTGCGAAGGGCCAGCGTTGCCGAGTGGAGCGCCGCGCAAGTGGTCAGATCAGGCCTGATGATGTTCGTCTGCGCAGCGTGTGTGGCATTAGCCGGCGGGCTGATCGTTCGGAAGAGAAGGAATGCCGGGACGGCGAATCTGCCCAGGCGGGCTCCGGCTGCGGCGTTGGGAATTGCGGGCGCCGCCGGTCTGCTTCTTTCTTCCGTAACTCTTTATCTCACCTATCACCCCTACGCGCTGATTTTGGATCAAGTCCTAGCCGGCGACTGGACGCATGTGGATGACCTTCAAGCATTGGTCAGCTCAGTCCGCGGAATGCCGCCGGTACCCCTGGGCGTCGGCTGGCGGCCCTACGAGTTTCACAGCAACCTGAACTTCGCATTTTATTTCTGGCTGGCGGTGATTGCGCTTGCACTGGCAGCGCTGCTCCTGGTGGCCGCGCGGCACTTCCGGCTCCGCCCGCGCGCCGCTGTTCAGGTATAGGCAAGGAGCGTTCCATGGGCTGCCCGAAATCTTGCTTAACTTAATTGCCAATATCATGTAAAAACACAATGAGCTGGGGAAGACGGGACTACACTTGGTGCACAGGTAGAACCGGTTGAAGTTAAAGGGGAAGTAGACTTCGTTCTTACTCCCTCGATCCTCCGCTCGCTGTGTGCTGGTTGCGAAAATGAAGGTGCATCCGGGGATGTTGCTGAAAACAAAGGATCGCTGAAAAATGGCCAATTGCGACTTGCGAACCCTGGCATGAGGGTCCACAAATGGAGCATTAACCTACGATGTTCTATGCAAACAAGAACTTAGCCGAGAATCGCAGGATATTCACCATAAAATATAGCGTTGAAAATAAGAGACTTATTGACCATGCAGGGCACGGAGGGGATTTCAGTTTTTTACGAGCAATCCTGGAATGTCTTTGAAAACAAAGGGGGTCTAAAAGGACATCCTCGGGGGAACCTACGATGTTATAGAAAACAAAGGTGATATTTGTCTGTATCCTACGATGTTGATGAAAACAAAGGTGATAGCGCAAGGTCTGTCATGGAAAACTGCAACATCTTATAATCACCTGCGGACCAGGATTATCGAACCCATGAAAAGAATTCCCTCGCATCGCACTCAGTTTTGCGAGTAGAGTGGGCAATTCATTTCGGACAAGGATCGGGAAATGAACGCGAACGAAGGAGCCGGGCTCGACCGGCGAAAATTCCTGGTGGCCGGGTTGCGCGGCGCAGGTGGGGCGTGGGCGGCACTGAACTGGCCCGCCATTCTGGAGGCCGCGGAGCACGCTGCGCACATGCACGCCTCGGACGTGCCCGCTAAGCTCGAGATTCTGACTGCCGAGCAGGCCGCGGAAATCGAAGCCGCTGCCAGCCGCATTATCCCCACCGACGAAACGCCCGGCGCGCGCGAAGCGGGCGTGATCTATTTTATCGATCGCGCGCTCGGCACCTTTGCCGCCGACAACCTTGGAGATTACGTAAAGGGTCTGCCGGTTTTGCAGGCCAAGACACAGGAGCTCTACCCCGGCATCGCGAGATTTTCCCAGGCCGCACCCGAGCAGCAGGATGCCGTGCTGAAGGCGCTCGAGAAGGAGCCCTTCTTCGACATGATCCGCACGGCCACGATCGCGGGGTTTCTCGCCGACCCGATGCGCGGCGGCAATCGCGGCGAAGTGGGCTGGAAATTGATTGGCTTTGATGACAGCCCGGCCTTCAATCCGCCGTTTGGGTATTACGACCGCGACTACCCCGGCTGGCATCCGCCGGAGGAGAAGGGGAATTAGGTTGTGTTTATAAGTTTTATGATCATAGAAGTAGATAATACCAAGTAGAAGCATTCACCACAGAGGGCACAGAGAGGCGCAGTGAATTACCAATACGACTTTCTCTGTGAAGCTCTGTGATCTCTGTGGTGAAAGCTCTTAAAACCTCATGAACCCCCAAGTCACCTACAAGCCGTCAGAGGAAGTGGACTTTGTGATCGTCGGCTCGGGCGCCGCCGGCGGCGTGCTGGCGAAGGAACTCTCGACGAACGGTTTCAAAGTGGTGGTGCTCGAACAGGGCCGCTACATTGAGCCGTCGGAATTCGGGCATGACGAAATCGCCGTGATGGTGGAGCACGCCCTCACCAACAACGCTCACGATTCCCCCCAAACCTTTCGCACGGCCCCGCAGGACAAGCCCATCAAGCAGCTCTCCGCCATTTACGGGCGCTGCGTGGGCGGCGGCACGGTGCACTTCACTGCCAACTTCTGGCGCTTTCATGAGATCGATTTCATTGAGCGCAGCCGCCGCGGCGCGGTCCCGGGCACGGCGTTTGACGATTGGCCGATCACTTACGCTGACCTGGAACCGTACTACACCAAAGTTGACTGGGAAGTGGGCGTCTCAGGCCTCGCGGGCGCGAGCCCGTTTGACCCGCCACGCACCAAACCTTATCCGCTTCCTCCGCTGCCCGTAAAGTCTTCGGGAGTGATCTTTGAGCAAGCCGCGTGGAAGCTCGGCTGGCATCCCTTCCCCGCGCCGATGGCGATCCTCTCGCAGCCTTATCGCGGGCGCGCGGCGTGCATTCACTGCGGGCGCTGCCTGGGATTCGGTTGCGAGGTGGGAGCGAAATCCAGTTCGCTCGCCGCCATGGTTCCCGTGGCGCAGGCGACCGGGCGGTGCGAGATCCGCACTGAGAGCTACGCATATCGCGTGAAAACCAATCGGCACGGCCGCGCCACCGGCGTTGCCTATTTCGACAAGGACCGCCGCCGGCACTTCCAAAAAGCCCGCGCGGTGATTCTGAGCTGCAACGGAGCGGAGACGCCGCGCCTGCTGCTGCTCTCAAAATCCAAACAGTTCCCCGACGGCCTCGCGAATTCCAGCGGCATCGTGGGAAAGCACCTGATGACCAACGGCTTCATCGGAGTCACCGCCGTCTTCGAGCACCCGCTCAACGATTACACCAGCGCCGCCGTCAGCCGCGTGGTGCACGACTTTTACGAAATCGATCCCAAGCTGGGGTTTTACGGCGGCGGCGGAATGGACGCTCGCTTCGGGCGCACTCCCATCGGCTTCGCGCTGAGCACGCCGCCGGAAGTTCCGTCCTGGGGCAAGCAGTACAAGAAGTGGCTGGCCGATAGCTTTGCGTACTCCATGACCATCTCGTGCCACACCACCTCATTGCCTGTTGAAACCAACAGCTTTTCGCTCGATCCGGATTTGAAGGACGCCTGGGGACTGCCCGCGCTTTGCATGACGCACCAGGACCACCCGGATGATGTGAAGATGATGAAGTATCTGCAAGACCGCGCGCTGGAGCTGCTGGCTGCAAGCCCGGCGAAGCAGGTTTGCGCGCAGCCCTATCACAACCAGACTCACGCCGTCCATCTGCTCGGCACCTGCCGCATGGGGAACGACCCGAAGCGCTCGGTGATCAACGCCGACCATCGCACCCACGATGTTCCCAATCTCTTTCTCTGCGACGGCAGCAGCTTTGTGACTTCCGGCCGGGGGCAGCCCACGATGACCATTGAAGCGCTGGCCTTTCGCGCCGCTGATCGCATCACCGCCGCGGCGAAACGAGGCGAAGTGTGAAGTGCCGCGCCCGTTCGCGTGCCGCGCTTGACAGTCGATGGGGCGGATGGCAACATGAAGAATTGCGACTGGCGCGATCGTGCTGACTGTGTGCTCACGGTTGCGTTTCGCTGCGTGCAATCCAAGAGCCGAAGTGGCGGAATTGGCAGACGCGCTACATTCAGGGTGTAGTTCCCGTCAGGGAGTGGAGGTTCGAGTCCTCTCTTCGGCACCATCCAGATTCCAAGAAGCCGCCCATCGATAATCAAGATGCGCGGTGCAAAAGCCAAGTAAACCATCGCTCCGAGCGTCCATTTGTGGACACTGCATGGGGGCCTCCTTTGGTATAATCGCCGTCCCATTGCAATCCATTCTGGGATCGTTCAGGTTCGGAAAACTGGCCGGAATCGCCGCACCCATGCCACTTGTCTCGATGTCCAAATTGCTGGCCGACGCGCGCAAGGGCAAATACGCAGTCAGTTATTGCGAGGCGTGGAATCTGGAATCGTTCCAAGCCGTTGTGGAAGTGGCGGAGGAGGAGCGCTCGCCGGTCATCGCGGGCTTTAACGGCGGCTTCCTGATGCACGCGGGCCGCAAGCGCGCGGAGGATCTGGCGTATTACGCGGGAATCGGTTCGGCGCTCGCCCAATCGCGCGTGCCCGCCGCGCTGCTCTTCAACGAGTCGGCGAGTCTTGCGCAAATGGAAGAAGCTCTCGACCTGGGATTCAACGCCGTGATGGTGGAGAATGAAGGCCTTGCTCCGGAAGAATATCGCCGCCTGGTGCGGGAAGTGGTCGCTGTTGCCCATCGCACCGGCGCGAGCGTGGAAGCGCAGGTGGGCCACCTCGCCAATCCCTCTGCGAACCAGCACGCCGAGCCCACCACGCCGCAGGCGGCGCGGGCTTTCGTGGAGGAAACAGGAATCGACGCGCTGGGCGTGGCCGTCGGAAACGTTCACATCCTGACGCAAGGAAACTCGCCGCTCGACTTTGCTGCCCTGGCGGAGATTGCCGGCGCCACATCCGTGCCCCTGGTTTTGCACGGCGGCACGGGCATTCCCCTTGAAGCCGCTGAGCGCGCCACGCAATTGGGAGTGGCCAAAGTAAATTACGGAACGGCGCTGAAGCAGGCATACCTCGCTGCGCTGCGCGAGAAGCTCGACCGCTACCGCGCGCCCGCCAGCCCTCATCCCTTTGTGGGCATGGGAGGCGAAGACGATATTCTGGTGGCGGCTCGCGAGGCGGTGAAGCTAAAATGTCGAACACTGATTCGGGCATGGGGCTCGGCGGGAAAAGCCCAGATGCAGGCGGGAGCATAAACGATGATCACTGAGCAAAAGTACAAAGCCACGGTGAAGAAGTCCGTGCAGATGATGAAGCGCGCCGGCATCGTCCTGACGCCTGAGGAGCGCGGCCGGCTGGAAGTTGCGGATTTCGGCCTCGGCGAGATCGAGAAAACCGGACTCGAAATCCTGACCTACGTGAACACCGCGCGGGTGTGCGCGAAGGAGTTGATGATGTTCCCGCGCCAAACTTGCCCCGAGCATCGGCACCCCACGGTGGATGGCCGGCCCGGCAAGGAGGAGACTTTTCGCTGCCGCTGGGGAACAGTGTACCTCTATGTTCCAGGTGAGCCCACGAAACGCCCGAAGGCTCGGCCGCCCGCGGGCTCCGAGGCCTACTACACCGTTCAACACGAGATTTGCCTGAAGCCCGGCGATCAGTACACGCTGATGCCCGACACGCTGCACTGGTTCCAGGCCGGGCCGAAGGGAGCGATCGTCTCGGAGTTTTCCACGCGCAGCACCGATGAAGCCGACTTCTTCACGGACATTCGCATCAAGCGCGCGCCCGAAATCAGCCCGGCTTAAACTCCGGAATTCCGCAATGCCGCACAACCTCCGGCAATTTGCCGGAATCTCTATGCCCAACCGCCTTCTGCCCAAGATGCTGACCAGAGTCATGGTGAGTGTGTGCGTGTGCATCGGCATCCTTGCGGCGCGCAGCACGGCGCTTGCCCAGGCGCCACAGCAAAAGGACATCCTCTGGATCATCCCGCACACCCACTGGGAAGGTGCGGTGTTCAAGACCCGCGAGGAATACCTGCAAATGGGCCTCATCAATATCACTGCCGCGCTGCACATTCTGGGCGAGCACCCCGATTACCGTTTTGTGCTCGATCAGGTTGCTTACGTCCGGCCTTACCTCGAGCGATTTCCTGAAAACGCCGCGGCTTTTCGAAAGTACGTGAAGGAAGGCCGGCTTCTTCTGGTCGGCGGCATGGACATCATGCCGGACGTCAACATGCCCAGCGGCGAATCGCTGGTGCATCAAATTCTTTACGGCAAGGGCTATTACCGCGACGAGTTGGGCGTGGACGTGACCGTGGGCTGGAATCTCGACACCTTCGGCCACAACGCGCAGATGCCGCAGATTCTGAAGCTCGGCGGTTACAAGTCGTATTGGTTTTTCCGCGGCGTGGCCAGCCTGAATACGCCTTCGGAATTCCTGTGGCAGGGAATCGACGGCACGCAAATCCCCGCGTTCTGGCTGCCGCGGGGTTACGCGAATTTCTTCCATCCGCCGGCGGACCCCGCGCAGTTCAACCGCTACGCGCGCGAGCGATTCACCGCGCTCGATCCGTTTGCGCGCGGGCACGAACGTGTGGCGTTGGATGGCGCGGATGTTTCCGAGCCGGAGGGCTACCTTCCCGAAATCGTGAAGGAATTCAACCGGAAGGGCGACGTGCCATTCACTCTGAAGATCGGCCTGCCCACGGACTTTGAGGCTGCGGTGGCAAAGCGCGCGGACCGTCCCGTGGTGGGTGGCGAGCTCAATCCCATCTTTCAGGGAATCTACAGCAGCCGAATTGAACTGAAGCAGCGCATGCGCAAGATGGAAAACTTGCTCTCTGCGGCGGAGAAATTCGCGGCGCTGGCGCACTGGCTGGGCGCGCCACAGGATGTGGACGAACTTATGCGCGCCTGGGAGCCCGTGCTCTTCAACCAAACTCACGATCTTGCTTCCGGCGTCATGGTGGACAAGGTTTATGACGACGTGGTGCGCCGCTACAACTTCTCCGAGCGTTTGACGGACCAGATGATGGATGCCTCCAAAGAGCGAATTGCTTCCCGAATCGACACACGCGGCGAGGGAATTCCGATTGTGGTTTTCAACACGCTCGGCTGGCCACGCACCGACGTCGCGGAATCGGATATTGATCTAATCGAGGCGGGCTTCGTCGATCTGGCGCTGGTGGATTCCGAGAGCAAACCCGCACCAATCCA
>JASHTZ010000228.1 GCA_030040295.1 Terriglobia bacterium
AAATCCTCCTCATTGCCGATCAGGACGTCGATGAAGGGAACCAGGGCCTTCGTCACGCTGATGGCCTTGGCGCTGGACCACAGCTTGCTTCGGAAATTCAGGTCGTAGCTCACGACTGCGCCCGCAGCGTGTGCGGCTTCCATGGATTCCTTCACGACGGCGGCGCTGGAATCACTGAGCGCCGTGCAGATTCCTCCTGTGTGATACCAGCGCACTCCGCCGGCGAATATCTTTTTCCAATCCACCTCGCCGGTTTTGATGTGGGAGGCGGCGGAGTGACCACGGTCGTACATCGTCACGCTGCCGCGCACGCCGATTCCGACTTCCGTAAAGTTCAGGCCGATGCGATCGGCGATTCCCACGCCGTCATACGGCACCCACAGCACGTGGCTGATGTCCATTCCCGAAGCGCGGGCGTGATTGCGAATAAACGCGCCCAGGGGATTATCCACCAGGCGCGAAACCCACGACGTGCGCAACCCCAGCCGACTGAGCGCGTAACTGACGTTGTATTCGCCGCCGCCCACCCAGGCTTCGAAGTAGGGTGTGAACTCGATGCGCTGGTGGCCCGGCGGGCTCAGGCGAATCATGCATTCGCCGAAGGTCAAAACGTCGAGCTGGCACTCGCTGGGAACACGTATATCGAGCGGCATGGGATTTCCTCCCTAGAATCACAATTGTTCCAGGGCATTATGTCAAAAAAAGATGGAACTTGGTGGTGTACTAATTCGGGTTCCCCCGGCCTTGGCGGGGTGGCGCCTTGAGTTTGATAGTTCCGGGAATCAACAAGTCGTGTGCTCGTATGGTTTCAAACGAAACCCATCACATCTCATGCCAGGTCAAATCCACGCGGATGGGAATTTCGTTCTTGACGGGCATGGTGAGAAGCGAGGGCGGCGGAATTTTGAAGTCGGTGAGCGTGGCGGGAATGGTTCCAGTTATGCGGGTTTCCTTACCCTCCACGGTGCGTTGGAAGGGCACTTGTTTGTACTCGACCTTTTGGCCGGCGAAATTGATTTCGAGATCCAGTTTGAGGGTGGAGGAGGTTGCATCGGATTCGGGAACGCGCGTTCGAACCGTTACCAGAGGAAATTCCGCTCCGCGCGTCACCTGCAGCATGTGCAGGTCGCGATTGCTGTCACCCGAATCGAAGGACTTGACTGGCACGGCAATCAGGAAGTCGCATTCCCCCTCGTGGCAAAACCCCTTGCCTTTTGCCTCGTGGCTCACGCCATCGATTTGATGCAGGGGATGGGAAACGTGGTAACTGAGGGTGCTCTGGTCCAGCACCCACGAATGGTCCTCCGCGGCCAAGGCCAAAGGCGACAGCAGCAGGGCGCAAATCAGGAGTTTTCGAAGCATGAACCCTCGCTAAAACTTAATGGATACGGACGCCACCGCGATCCCGAAGGCCCCCGCGGTGACAATCGCCACAGCTCCGTGCGCCGAGGCGATTCCGTGAACTTTCTCGCCTTTGCTTTTCTGGTCGAAGGCAATTTCTCCCAGAATCGGCGTCAGAACCATCCCCGGAGCGTGAATCCAGGCCATGGCTTTGTGCAGGCGGATAGGCCCATACCTTTTCGTGCCGGGAATTTTGGGGGCGCGGATGGCAAAATAGGCCGTGGTGAAATAGAGGTCCGTCGTCACGGCGCCCAGAATGGCGTGGACATCGCGATCGGTGCTGCTGGGTTGCTTTCCGCCGGCGAAGGCGCCAAAGATGAGTGTGGTTGCGAATGGGCCAATGGTGATCAAGCCCATTTTCTGGTGAATTTTCAACATATGCGTGCGTTTGTTGAGAAGCGCCTGCTCTTTGGCATTTCCCTTTGATTGCTCGGGGCTGATGCCCAGGTCCTCAAGTGACGGCTCCTGCTCCTTGCCGGAGGGAGTGGGCTGTTGATTCTGAGTGGTGGCTTCGGCCCCGGCTGAAGATTGATCCGTCTCCTCGAGTCGGCAATTGCGTACGGTCGGCCGTAGTACATCGACACGCGTGCCGGGAATTTCCACGGTCTGGTAGCCGTGCGATTCAAATGCAATGCTGTATTCACCCGGAGCCAGGCGAAGCCAATAGTTGCCATCGGTCCCGGCCACGGCGGGCAAAGCGACGCCTGTGTCGGCCCGGGTGGCGGTAACCAGGGCGAAGGCCACCGGAGAGCCCGAAGAATCAGTGACCGTGCCCGTCAATTCTCCCCAAATTTCGGCGCTTGCCGGCGTGGCCGTAGCGAAGGGCAGGAAAATGACGGCGAGCACGGCCAAGATGTGGCATCGACTCCGAAGCTTTGCTGGCATCCGTCCCTCCGACTTCTTTCTTTGCGAGGGATGAAGGAGCAGTGACGGGCTGGGCATGTCCTTGAATCCCGAAAATCAGCATAGCGCAGCTTGGCCGGGCGATTTCGCACGATTGCGAACATGAACAAATTGTAATTTGCCCGCTATTTGGCGGTCATCAGGTGGGGCGGCCCGCATTCGATGGGATGAAAGCGCCCAGAGCGTGGGTGGAGAAAGTCAGTTGAGAGGGGAGAGGGCGCCGGACCACAGCCCGCTTTTTCGCAAAACTACCTTAAGCCCGTGCGGCCACGTCTGCGCTGTGACGATCGTCGCGCGCTGCTGAGGACCCGCTCGTTTTGGCCGGAGCAGTATTGCCTAGGGGCAAGGACACCGTGACATTCGCTCCGCCACCCGTGCGGTCCGCGATCTTGACAGTCCCGCCATGGGCCTGAATCACCGCATCCACAAATGCCAGCCCCAGGCCGTTCCCGGGTGAATGTTTTCCCTTCACGAAGCGCTGAAACACCCGCTGGGCGATTTCCGGAGAAAATCCCGGACCATTGTCCTCAATCACAAGTTCGGCGCGCTCCTGATGTGAACGCAGGCGAACATCAATTTGGCAGCCGGGG
>JASHTZ010000229.1 GCA_030040295.1 Terriglobia bacterium
CGATGGTGGCAGGCCGGCCGTCAACGAGAATGTGCTTGCCGATGGCGCCGGGGTCACCGCCGAAGCGGTTTTGCCAGTAGGAATATCCCAACACCGCGACGGGTTGGACGCCGCGGGCTTCGCCCTCGCTCGGCAAAATGAAGCGCCCCGCGGCGGGCAAAATCCCGAGCGAGGAGAAGAAATTGGCGGTGAGGTAACTGGCCGCGCATTGTTCGGAGCGGCCGTCCGCGTTCAGCTCCACCGTCCCCAGCACCAGTCCGAACAATGAAGAGAACGCGTGCGCCTGGTTGCGGAAATCGCCAAATTCCGGATAGGAAAATCCCGAAGAGCCCACCGGCGCGTCTTTTTGCTGAATGGCCAGCACGGCGATCTGTTCCGGCTGCGCCACCGGCAGCGGACGAAGCAGGAAGGCATTCACAAGGCTGAAAATCGCGGTGTTCGCGCCGATGCCGAGCGCAAGAGTGAGTGCGAGAATAGCCGTCAGGCCCCGCCACTTCAAAGACATGCGCAGTCCGTAGCGAAGGTCCTGGAAAAATGACTCGACCGAAGGCAGGCTGCGCTGATCGCGGCAGTTTTCCTTTGTTTGCTCGACGCCGCCAAAGCTGCGGAGGGCGGCGTAGTGGGCTTCCTTCCAGGTCATTCCCCTGCGCAGGTTTTCCTCGACCTGCATTTCCAGATGCGCGCGGACCTCGGCGTCAAGATCCCGTTCGAAATCGTTCTTGCGGAAAAAGCCCGCAATCCTGGCAATCAGGGTTCGTATGGAAGCCATGTCAAGACCTCCGGCGAAGTTTCACGCGGTGAAGCAGGCGTCTTGTTCCGTCAGAACAATGGAAGCGTCCCGCTCGCGCCGTAGTGGCACGGCCATCCTGGCCGGCCGTGCGAATGGGCAGGATGCCCATGCCACGGGTGCTGGTCGGACGCGCACGCCACCAACTACGTCGTAGCCATGTTTGAAATCCTCAGTTAGTTTCCGCCAGCAGGCGCTGCATCAGCGCTGCCGTTCGGCCCCAATTTTTCTCTTCCGCCATGAGCTGCTTCCGGCCGGATTTGGTGAGGGAGTAAAACTTTGCCCGGCGATTGTTGTCAGAAGCGCCCCACTTCGAGCTGATCCAGCCGCGCTGCTGGAGGCGCAGCAGGGCGGGGTAGAGGGTACCCTGGTTCATCTGGAGCAGGTTTTCCGAAATTTGCTCCAGCCGCCGCGCGATACCGTAGCCGTGTATCGGCCCCATACTCTCGAGCACCTTCAGCACCATCAGGTCCAGCGTTCCTTGCAAGACTTCTTGTCCCATGGAACTTTCTCCTTTAGACTGCCAACAGGAGAATAGTCGCGTCTCTGTAGAATGTCAACAGGGAAATGTGGGGACGAAATGCTTTCACCACAGAGGGCATAGAGACCACAGAGAAAGCTTTCTCAGTGAACCTCTGCGATCTCTGTGGTGATGGTCTTTCCTGGGTTCCTTTCCTCCAGGCTGAATCATGGAATGCTTACGAGGGTGCGGTAGGCTTCACGACGCCTGACTGGCGGATTCCCAGCACGCCGGCCTGGGCATGTACGACGGCGATGGCGGCCATGTTCACGATTTCCTCCACTCCTGAGCCGCGCGCCAGCACGTGCACGGGCTTGGCCATGCCCATCAGGATCGGGCCCAGGGCTTCCGCACCGCCCATCCGCATCATGAGTTTGTACGCGATGTTGCCCGCTTCAAGGCTGGGAAACACCAGGACATTGGCGTCGCCCTTCACCTGGGAGAAAGGATAATCCTCCGCCACCAGCTCGGGCACAATGGCCGTGTCGGCTTGCATCTCGCCGTCCACCACCAACCCTGCGGCCTTCTCCTTCACCATCTCCGTGGCCTTGCGGACTTTATCCGCCAGTGGGTGGGGCGTGCTGCCGAAATTGGAAAACGAAAGCATAGCGACGCGCGGCTCCACATTGAACCAGCGCGCCACTTCCGCGGAAAGAATGGCGATTTCGGCGAGATCTTCGGAGGTGGGCTCAATGTTCACCGTGGTGTCGCCGAAAAAGTAAACATCCTTTTTGGTGACGATCACGTAAAGTCCGGAGACGCGCTTGACCCCCGGGCGCGTGCGGATGATCTGCAGTGCGGGTCGAATGGTTTCGGGGTAATGCTGGCTGACTCCGGCAACGAATCCATCCGCATCGCCCATATTCACCATCATGGCGCCGAAATAATTGCTGTTGAGCATCCACTCGTTTGCTTCTGCGCGAGTAATGCCGGAGCGCTGGCGCAGGCGGAACAATTCGTCGATGTAGACGGGAAGCCGGCCGGACTGGAGCGGCTCAATGATCTCCACTCCGTGCTTGTCGAGGCCCAGTTCGTGAAACCTGTTTTCAATCGCCGCCGGCCTGCCGAGCAAAATGGGTTGGGCGATTTTTTCCTCCACCAGGCGGACGCTGGCGCGAATGATTTTCTCGTGCTCGCCTTCGGAGAATACGATCCGCTTGGGCGCCGCTTTGGCGCGGAAGCGGATATTTTGCATCACCGCGTAGGTGCGTCCCAGGCGCCTTTGCAGTTGCTCGCGATATTCGTTGAGGTCCACGGTAATGCGGGCCGCGCCGCTGGACATGGCGGCCTCCGCCACCGCCGCGGATTCCCAGATCAGCACGCGCGGATCGAAGGGTTTGGGAATGATGTACTCCGGGCCGAAGTGCATGCGGCTGACGCCGTAGGCGCGCAGCACGGAATCGGGCACGTCCTCTTTAGTGAGGGCTGCCAGGGCGCGGGTGGCGGCAAGCTTCATGGCCTCATTGATGGCGCGCGCCCGCACGTCAAGCGCTCCACGGAAGATAAACGGGAATCCCAACACGTTGTTCACCTGATTGGGATAATCGGAGCGCCCCGTGGCGATGATGGCGTCGGGCCGCGCCGCTTTGGCTTGTTCGTATCCGATTTCGGGATCGGGATTGGCCAGCGCAAAAACAATCGGACGCTCGGCCATGGAGCGCAGCATCGCCGGGGTGACGGAATTGGCAACTGAAAGCCCGGCGAACACGTCGGCGTCCTTGAACGCATCGGCCAGCGTGCGCCGGTCGGTCTTCACGGCGAAGCGCGCCTTGTAGGGATTCATGTTCGCTTCCCGGCCTTCATACACCACGCCGGTGGTGTCGCAGAGCAGAATATTTTCGGGGCGGACGCCGAGATGGATGTAGTGCTCGGCGCAGGCTATACCGCTGGCGCCGGCACCGTTGAAGACCACGCGGACTTTACTGATGTCTTTGCCTACGATTTCGAGAGCGTTCAGCAGCGCCGCGCCGGAAATGATGGCTGTGCCGTGCTGATCGTCATGAAACACCGGAATCGACATGGTCTTGCGCAGCGTCTGCTCAATGTAAAAACATTCGGGCGCTTTGATGTCTTCAAGGTTGATCCCGCCGAAGGTGGGCTCCAGAAGCTGGCAGAGTCGAATGACCTCATCGGGTTTCTCGGAGCTCACTTCCAAATCGAAGACGTCGATATCCGCGAAGCGCTTGAACAGCACTCCCTTGCCTTCCATCACCGGCTTGCCGGCGAGCGCTCCAATATTGCCGAGGCCCAGGACCGCTGTGCCATTCGAAACGACCGCCACCAGGTTTCCGCGAGCCGTGTATTCGAAGGCGGTCTCGGGCTTGGAGTGAATTTCCAGGCACGGCTCCGCCACGCCGGGGGAATACGCCAGGCTCAAGTCCCACTGCGTGCGGCAGGGCTTGGTGGGAACAACCTCGATTTTACCCTTGCGCCCGGAGCGGTGGTATTCCAGCGCGTCCTGCTTGCGAATTTCCATGACATGGCCCCCTCGGACATTTCTTGGCTGCGTCGAATGATTTTGGACTTACATCATAGCGCAAGGGGGTGCAAATCTCGCGCTTCAGTCGTCATGCGCGGGTAGAGGCAAATTTGTTCGAGCGTTTCTACTCGGCGAGGCGGGAGAGAGGAAGTTCCAGTCCCGAGAAAAGAGGGGAGGTGAGTGATTGGCTGGAGTTCAGTTGGGCTGCCAGCTCATAGCCGCCTGGAACCAGTCGATAAATTTCCGCCGAAGAGGTTTCCGGATCAATGATCCAATATTCCCGCACGCGCGATCGCGCATAAAGCTTCAGCTTCGTCGTGCGGTCGATTTTGGCAGTGCTCTCGGAAAGGACTTCCACCACTAAATCCGGAGCGCCTTGAACGTTCTTCTCGGTGATGATCGAGATGCGAGCTTTCGAGACGTAGAGGATGTCAGGCTGGACGACGTCGTATCGTGAGAAGGCAACGTCGAAGGGAGCGGAGTATACCTCACCGAGGTCGTGACTTTTCACAAAATCGATCAGATAGTAAAGCAGATTCGCAAGAACCTTTTGGTGTCGGCGGAAGGGTGCGGCAGTCACGTACAACTCTCCATCAATGATTTCGTGTCGCCGCCCGTCACTCGGCAGGAGGCAGTAATCCTCGTAGGTCAGGCGCGTGTCAATCAGCATGGGCTGATTATACCGCCTTGGCAGTTGCGAAGGCCAGCGTGAGTAAAGTCTTCTGCTGCACGTCGTGCCCTTTGCCGGAGCCGGTGGCGGGGCTGGGGCTGGCGGAAAGTTTTACGGAGCGCACGGAGCGCGGCTTGGCCAGGCGCCGCAGGCGCGGCATCATGAAGGAAACCGCGCCCATATTGGCCGGCTCTTCCTGCACCCACACAACCTCGTGCGCGGCGGCGTGTTGGTTGAGTGCGGCAATCAAATCGCTCTCCGGAAACGGGAAAAGTTGTTCCAGGGCAAGAATCGCCGTGCGAGCGTCACCGATTTTCTTGCGTTCAGCGCGCAGGGCATGAACGATTTTCCCCGTCGCCACAAGCACGCGGCCGGCTTCCGCGATCTTGCAATCCGGGATCACAGTTTGAAAGCGGCCGTTGGTGAAATCCTGCAAAGGAGAGAGTGCAGCGGGATGGCGGAGCATGCCCTTGGGAGTAAAAACCACCAGCGGCTTGCGCCATCGCCGCAAAGCCTGCCGGCGCAGCAAGTGAAAATATTGCGCGGCGGTGGTGGGTTGGCAAATCTGCACGTTGTCGCGGGCGGCGAGTTGCAAAAAGCGCTCAAGGCGC
>JASHTZ010000230.1 GCA_030040295.1 Terriglobia bacterium
CTCCGGCGGTGAAGTGATCGTGAGCACCAAGCGCGGCACGAACGCCTGGCACGGGTCTGCCTACGACTTTTATCAGGACGGCGCACTGAACTCCAACGATTGGCAGAACAACTTAGACGGGGTTCCCAAGGCTCTGGTACACCAAAACCGCTTTGGCGGGTCCATCGGCGGACCTATGACACCGCACATCGCGGGCGGGAAGACCTATTTCTATTTCAACTATGAGGGCTACCGCTTCCCCTCATCCACTCTCTCGACAGAGGGCGTACCTTCGGCGACCATGAGGGAAGGGATTCTGCAATTTAAGGATGCCACGGGGAATACGATCCAGTACAACCTCAAAACTTCCATGCAGTGCGGGGCCTCGGGCGGGGAGCCTTGCGACCCCCTGCTCCAGGGGCTCAACCCCGTCGTCAGCGAAATCTGGTCAAAGTACACCCCCCTGCCGAACATTTTCAATCAAGGCGACTTGACGAATGGGAACTACTACGATTTCGGGGGCATCCTATCATTCCCTCAAGGCCAGGACTTGATCGTGGGCCGCATCGACCACGACTTCGGGCAGAAGTGGCGGGCGTTTACCAGTTACCGATGGTTTAACTGGGCCAACCCCAACAACAGCCAAGTGGATTATGGAGGGGTTCTGCCGGGTGACACGCTGGGGCATCCCGCTTCGGCGTCCAGCACGGCGGCGAAACCACGTTACTTCGTGCTGGGCTTGACCGGCAACCTCCGCCCCTCCGTCACCAACGAGCTCCACTACAGCTACACCCGGAACTACTGGCATTGGAATCGCGCCGGCGCGGTAGAGTATATTGACGGGATCCCGGACGGTCTGGAATTCGGCGAGCAAGACTCCACCTCGGGCACCCTTTTCGCGCCCATCAACATGGATACCCAGGATGCCCGCGAGCGCCTCTGGGGTGAGCATAACAATGATATCCGTGACACCCTGAGCTGGATCAAGGGCAACCACTACTTCCAGTTCGGCGGCGACGTCACGCACCAGTGGTGGCATTTCGACCGGTACGATGACGTTACCAGCGGGTTGATCGGACCCTTCGTCGCGCAGATGGCCAGCAATGACGGCGATCCGGTGATGAGTACCGACGTCCAGCCAGTGGCTTGCGGGACGTCCACCACACCGGGCCCTTCCACCAACTGCCTGCCCGGAGGTTATCTCACCTCGTGGAACGGCCTGTACGCCAACGAGCTCGGCATGGTCAGCGTAGTTTCGTCGGTGATCAGCCGCAGCGGCCCAAACCTGACTCCCAATCCGGTGGGGACGCCGGCCAGCTCCTACGCGATCGTTCCGGATTACAGCCTGTATTTCAGCGATGCCTGGCACATCAAGCCCAATCTGACGCTGACTTACGGGCTCAACTGGGGCGTGGAAATGCCGCCTTATGAGCTCCACGGCCTCCAGGACATTATGGTGGACGCGAACAACACGGTATTGACCAATGAGGCTTATCTGGCCGCCAAAAAGAACTATGCGGAGCAGGGGCTGATGTATGATCCGGCGATCGGGTATTCGCCTATAGCGGATGTGTCGATCGGCGGCCAGAACAAGTACCCCTATCCTCCTTTCTACGGAGGCTTCAGTCCCCGCGTCGGACTGGCTTACAGCCCCAACGTGGACAACGGCATTCTGGCTAAAATCCTCGGGCACAAAGCCACCGTCTTCCGCGGGGGCTACGCGCGCTTCTACGACCGGGAACTGGGCATCAACATGGTATCGGGCCCCGTGCTGGGCGATGGCTTCCTCCAGCCGCTCACTTGCATTGGGCCCACGACCACGGGCGCGTGCGCCGGCGCTGCGGGCGTTACTCCCAGCAACATCTATCGCGTCCAGGCGGGTACCGCTGTCCCCGCACCCGCGATTGCGCCCAGCTTGACCACGCCGGTGTTGCCGGGCATCGGTGGTGTCCCCGGCATAAATCTTGGCTCGACCGTGGACACTGATTATCGGCCCGGAAGCAGCGATGAGCTCGATTTCAGCGTCCAGCGGCAATTGAAGGGCAGCATGATCCTGGAAGTTGGCTACACGGGCCGCTGGGCAAAGCACATCTATGCGGGAGAGGATCTTAATGATGTCCCGTGGATGATGGTGCAGGGCGGACAAACCCTCGCCAACGCCTGGTCCAACATCTTTACCGCGGTCAAGAACGGCAAGACGCCCACAGCGCAGCCGTGGTTCGAAACCGCGCTGGGCGGGCCCAGCAGCGCTTTCTGCTCAACCGCTACAAGCTGCACCGCAGCCGTGGTAGCCGCGGAAGGTTCCTATATCGGTATCGATGACCTGACGGATACCTGGGCCGGTTTGGACAGCGACTTCACCTTCGGACCGAACACGGAACCTTTTATCAACCAGGACGCGATCACCTACAGCGCCACCAGCCAGGGCTACGCCAACTACCAGGCCCTGATTGTTTCACTCACCAAGCACGTTGGAAATGGGCTGAGCTTCAACTTCAACTCCACTTATGGTCACGACCTTGGCCAGTTCTCTTTGAACCAGGAGTACACGGAAGCCAATCCCGAAGATCCCTGGAACCTCCGTACGGATTACGGCCCGAACCCCTGGGACCGCAAGCTCGTGATGAACTACCTGGGGACCTACGCATTGCCCTTCGGCAAAGGCCAGCGGTTTTCCAGCAACAACCCTGTGATCAGCCGGATTATCGGCGGCTGGTCCGCCGCCCCCGTTTTTACGTATGCCACTGGCTTGCCGATTGAAGCCTATAGCGGTTCCTGCGAGGAGTGGGGGAACGGCTACGCCCCCTGGTGCGCAGGCATGGTTCCCGAAGGCAACGTGCTTGCGGCCGGGAACAGCGCCCACCCGCAGGTTTTCGGTGACTCTGCTACCGGCGTTGCGACCAACGGCGCGCCCTCGAACGGCGGAATCGGCATGAATATGTTCACCAACCCCAACGCGGAATTCAACATGTTCCGGCAGGACGTGGTTGGCATCGACGGCCGCAGCTACGACTACGGTCCGATCCGTGGACAGAAGCGTTGGAACGTGGACTTCGGGCTAACCAAGGACACGCGCATCACTGAGCGCGTCGGCCTCCAACTCTACGGCCAGGCGTTCAACGTGTTTAACCACATGCAGTGGAGTGATCCTTACCTGAGTCTGTTGGACCCCGCTGCATTCGGTGTGATCAGCGGGCAATACGGCTCCATCGGCAGTAACTACACGCGAATCGTTCAACTCGGAGCCCGCGTGTCGTTCTAACGGTTATCCCGCAGGGGGCGCAAGAGGGGCCCTCGGTCATGCCGGGAAATGCCTGCATCAGAAAAACTCGAGGAGGGCCGGAAGTTGGCCCTCCTTTCTTTTTTGACAGAACGACGCGTGACCCCTTTTTCGCGGTCTTGCCCGTGGTACAATCTGACTTTCGCGGCCAGGGGCTGCGCGATGCGGCCTTCCTGTGGAACAACCCAGAGGGTGTGATCATGACAAGGCGTAGTGCAGTCCTCATGATACTTGCGGCGGTTGTGTGCCTGTCGTCGACAGGTTGGGCTCAGTTGCCTTTAGCCGGGTCGGGCGGCAACGGAGGCGCGGAGTTGAGTTCGATCGGCGAAGCCAACAGCCTGAACCCCAACCAAAACAACCTGAAGCACTGGATCGTTGCGGGCCAGGTAAAGACGCTTGACGGCACACCGGTTGCCGGCGCGAAAATCATCATTCAACCTACTTATGTGGGTGAAGTTCGTGTGGTCAACACCAATCGCGATGGGGAATTCGGTACAGCATATGATCTAAATGTTGACATGGTGAAGAATTTTAGCGTGACCTTGATCACCAACAAGAAAGGCTACATCAAAGGGCGGGCCTATATCGACTTTGGCAGTTCAGATAAGCCCTTCGGTATTCCCATCACCCTGCGCACGCCCGATCAGGATCCTGACCTGCTTTCGCAGGCGGAGTTTGTTTCCGCCCTGACTCCCCGGCTGACGAAGCTTGGTCCTGCGGACGGACTCTCCGCCAAGAGCGAGAAGGATTACAGCCGGGGGGTGGATGAGTTTGTTGTGCGAAATCATCCTGACCGCTCCCTGGATGAATTCAATAAGGTAGTGGCGCGCGACCCCGATTGTGTGGCCAGCCGCACCATGTTGGCCCTGGCGGAGCTTCAGTCGGGAGACTGGGATGGAGCGAATCAGAGCTTTGCGCGCGGTCTGGAGGACACGCGCAAACTCAACAACAGAGTTGCGGGGCAGACAATCGACCTGGCCTCTTCACCGGGCCGCGGCCGCCCGGAGCCGGCGCTGGCTCTGGCGGTAATGGAAAGCTGGCGGCACCAGTTGGAGCGGGCGTCGGAGTTCTTCTCGGAGGCGCTCAGTTACTCTCCCAATGATCCTCTGGCCCTCCAGGAAATCGGCCGCATGGAGCTGCTGCTGCGCGACTTTCCCACTGCCAATGCGTACCTTTCCAAGGCCATTGCCGCCGGAGCCTCGCCGGAGGCCCGCCTTCTGCACGTTGAAGCCCTCACTCAACTGGGCTACATCGATGAGGCCAAAAAGGAAATGTCCGTTTATCTGGACGGCCGCGACATCAAGAGCATGCCCCTGGAGGTGCGGCAGGCGTGGGACCAGATGAACAACAAGGAAAAGATCCAGGCAACCTACCTCAAGGAGAAGCCGAAGGAGAAGAAAGGGATTGACTACCTCCACGGGTCATTTCCGGAGCTCACGGGAATGGTGCCCGCCGCAGACCAGGCGCAGCTCAAAGCCCTCCTCGATGCCGTGGGAAAAAATGTGGAGGCGTATTTCCGCAACTTCCCCAATACCGTCTCGCTGGAGCAGATTCACCAGGAAAAGGTTTCGCACAAGGGAAAGCGGGAAGGAACGCTCGACCAGAAATTCTACTACCTCTGCCTGGCGCCCACTCTGCGAAACGTCGTGGGGTTCACGGAGTACCGCACAATACCTTCGGGTGAGGGAGGCCAACCGCGAGGACTGGAGGACGGCTATATGCTGACCTCGGGATTCGCCTCGGCCAACCTGATCTTCCATCCCATGTACCAGCCGGATTCAAATTTTCGTCTCCTCGGCCGGCAGAAAATTGCGGAACATGACACCTACGTGATCGCCTTCGCCCAGCGCCCGGAAAGGGCGAGGTTGAACGGCATGTTCAAGATCGGCGCCGTCACCATGCCCACCTTTTCCCAGGGTTTGGCCTGGGTGGACGCCTCGAACTATCAAATCATTCGCCTTCGCACTGACCTGTTGAGGCCCTTGCAAGAGGTGCACCTGGAGAGGGAAACGACGGAGATTGACTTCGCCGAAAACCATTTCAAGTCTATTGACGGGGGATTCTGGCTGCCGAAGGAAGTGAAGGTGAGTGTCGATTGGGATGGCAGGAACCTCACAAATCTGCACGATTATTCTGACTTCAAGCTGTTCAACGTTGGCGCTTCGGAAAAACTGGGAAGTCCGAGAGAGGCCAAACAGACTTCCAAGGAAAATGACGCCTCCCACCCGCCCAATTAGTCATTGCGAGAGATTCAGAAATTCCTTTGCTGCGGTGTATCCGCTCTGCACGGCGCCTTCGATTGTGGCCGGCAGGCCGGTGGCGGTCCAATCACCCGCAAGGTAGAAACCACGAACGGGCGTGCGGGCTGTGGGGCGCAGGGCATCGGCCTCCGGGCTCGGTGAGAATGTGGCAAATCGCTCCTTGATAACCAGCGAGTGGACGAGATTGGCCTTCCGTACGGCCGGAAGCATTTCTCCCAACTCGCGCAAAGAAATGGCCAGCAGTTCTTCCTTCGAGCGGCTCACATGCTCGCGCGCGCCGCTCAGCACCAGCGAGACGTGGTGGCCCTTATCACCCAGAATGCGGGTCCGGTTGAAAAGCCATTGGATGGTGGTGCCGCGCAGGCCGGCAAATTCCAGGTCGGTAACCGGCGCGTCAAACCACAAATTGATTGAAATGATGGGCGCCGCCCGAAGCGCCAGACCGACGGCAAAAAACGGCTCGTCGCGCAGCAAGTCTCCGGGTAGCAGCGTGGCGAGTTGGTGCCACGGCACGGCGGAGATTACGGCAACTCCCTCCATCGTCTCGTCGCCCAGATCCACGCCCTGACAGGCGCCTTTGGCAACGATAAGCTGATTGACGCCGCGCCCGGTCTGCACGCGGCCGCCGTGCGATTCAATGAAGGCCGCTGCGGCGGCCGTGTAACACTCGCTCAGTCCCACTCGCGCGATGCCCAGGCGTGAATCTTCGGGCGAAGAAAGCAACGCCAGCCGCAGCACACGCTCGAATAGCGTTGCGGAAGCCGCGCGTGGATCTTCATTCATCGCCGCGATGCAGAGCAGGTCCCAGAAATTGCGCTGCAAGCCTTCTGATTGCCCCCGCCGTGTCAGCCACTCCGTGACGTTCTCCACATTCGCGGGCCCGTTTGTTGTCCGGCCATTGCGCAGGCTCTTCCCCAGGCGCAAGACCTCCAATTTTTGCTTCAGCGTGAAACTGCCGGAACGCAATACCCCCAGAAACAGATGCCAGGGAGAGGGCAGAGTGGGGCAATCGAGATGCGTCAGCCGGCCGTCGCGGTCCAGGAACGGAACGCGGAGCTTCGCTTGAAATTTCACCCGCTCGAGCGTTCCAATGGTTTTGAGAAAATGAAGGGTCGAATGGTAGCATCCCATGAAAAGATGCTGGCCATTGTCGACGATGGAATTTGTGGCAGGATCCTGAAACGATCTTGCGCGCCCGCCAAGGTAGGGCTTCTGCTCGAGCAAGCATACACGCTTGCCCGCGTCTGCCAGCGCCACTCCCGCTGCCAGCCCCGCAAAACCTCCGCCGATGATGATTGCGTCAAATTCCATCGATGAAAACAGGGCGGTGGAGTCAGGAGAATGACCACGGTCATTCTGACTTCTGACTCCCGTCTCCTTACTTATGCCACTCCGCTCCGAGGAAAACCGTAAGCGCCTTCCAGAGTTTCAGCGGGCGCGGGACCCGCACGCGTTTTCCGTACACATTGTAGCGGCGCTTCTGGATGCGCTTCAGGATATTCCAGTAAATCGCCGCCATGATCTCTGCCGCCTTCATCGAGGGCCGGTCTTCGGCGGGAAGCATTTGCCGCGCCAAGCCGAAATAATGACACGCCCGGTCGCATTCGAACTGCATGAGTTCGATGAAGGGATCGTTGTATGCGCCGGCCAGCAGTTCGCCGGGGCGAATGCCGAAGCGATCCAAGTCTTCCTGCGGAAAATAAATGCGTCCGCGCTGCGCATCGCGCTGAACGTCACGCAGAATGTTGACGAGTTGCAAAGCCGTGCCCAGATTCACGGCGTAATCTCTCGTGCGGGGATTCTGGTAGCCGAAGATTTCAATGCAAATCAGCCCGATGGTGGACGCCACGCGGTAACAATAAAGCGACAGCTCGTCAAAGGTGGTGTAGCGGGCGCCGGTCAAATCCATTTCCAGGCCCAGAATCAGGTCCTCAAAGGGCTTGCGGGGAATTTTGAATCGCTGAATGGCCTCGGCAAGGGCACGCAGCTCCGGAGCGTCGAGAAGGCCGGCGTTTCCGGTGTAACAGGCGTCGAGGATCTGGCGGTACCGGTCGAGCGCGGCAGCAGCCTCGGCCGGCGGCAAACCACCGTCCGCAATGTCGTCGCCCCGCCGCGCGAAGGCGTACACCGCTTCAATCGCCTGCCGCTTTTCGCGTGGAAGAAAAACAAACGCGTAATAGAAATTGGTGACGCGCGCGTTGGTGAAGTGTGCATTTCGAGAGGAAACGTTCATGATGGAATGCTGACCGTGGGCGCAGGCGCGACGCTCGCGCCGAGCGGGGCCCGCCGGGCGCGCAGATAAAGCCGCAGGAAGTCCCACTTGCGGAGGGACGGCCGCCGATGAAAGATATCATAGGAAACGGCTTCGATTTTCGAAAGAATCGAGGTTCCTCCCAGCCACGTCAAACGCAATTGCGTGCGCAATTTCGGCTGCACTTCTTCCGGCAGACCTCTTCCCCTTTCAAAAAGCTCGCGCGTGCGGGCAATTTCAAACGCCAGCAACTTCTGCCATCGCTCGTCGCAGCGTCCGGCGCGCAGGTCATCGAGTGTGTAACCAAAGCGCGCCATGTCTTCCAGAGGCAAATAGATGCGATCGCGCGAGAAATCAATCGCCACGTCCTGCCAGAAATTGGTGAGCTGAAGCGCCGTGCAGATGTTGTCCGAAAGCTCAAACAAGTGCGGACCGTGGTAGCCAAACAGCTCCAGCACCAGCCGCCCCACCGGATTCGCCGAGCAGGTGCAATAGTTGAGCAGGGAATTGAAATTCGGGTGGCGGTTCACCACCACATCGGACTGGAAGGCGCGCAGAAGATTCTCAAAGTTCTCGCGCGAGAGGCGGAAGCGGTCTGCGCTGTCGCGGAGCGCAAGGAAAACCGGGTGATCGAATTTCCCCTCATAGCAGGCATCGAGCTTGGCGCGCCAGTCGGCGAGCTTCTCCAGGCGGTCCTCAACCCCCGGCTCGTCGGCAAGGTCGTCTGCGTAGCGCGCAAAGGCGTAAACCGCCGCCAGCGCGTCGCGCTTGTCGCGAGGGACAAGATACGATGCGGTGGGGAAATTTTCGTAATGCCGGCTCGCCAACCGCTGGCACTCGGCATATGCCGCGCGCAGCGCATTTCCCGATGTGGACTTCATCACCAACCTGAGTTTCATTATAGGGCTTCCTCGGCGCGTCAGGAAACCGGATTGTGATAGACCGCCGTTCTGAGGGCAGAGTTTCTCGCGGCCAGGTCCGGCACGGACTGGGGACAGGGCGCGTGGAAGGGGTGTATGCTTTGGTTATGGCCACGGTAGTCCGACGGGTCGTGACATTTTTCGCGCTCGCTGCGTGCCTGGCGATCTCGGCGGCCCCCCAAAGCCGCCGGCCGCCGCTGTCCAAGGACGAAGTGCACGATATGTTGTCCAGTCATCAGTCCAGCAGCGAAATTGTCGCCACCATTCAAAAGTACGGCATCAATTTCCCCCCCACGGACGCCGTCCTGGAGGAGTTCCGTGCGTCCGGAGCGGACAAGGCCGTGCTGGCAACCCTTCAGCAGGCATGGCACCCGGTGATTCCCAATCCGCTCAGCGCCAC
>JASHTZ010000231.1 GCA_030040295.1 Terriglobia bacterium
GTGAGGGCATTGACTTTCTTGTCCCTTGCGGCACCACCGGCGAAGCCCCGACGCTTGAGCATGGGGAATACCTGGGGGTGATTCGCCTTGTGGTGGAGGAAACGAAGGGTAAGGTTCCGGTGGTGGCCGGAGTCGGAGGCAACAATACGAAGAAGATTTGCGAGCTGGCGGGCGAAGTGGAGGAACTGGGCGTTCAGGCCATCCTCTCCGTCGCGCCTTACTACAACAAGCCGACGCAGGAAGGGCTGTATCAGCACTTCAAGGCGATCGCGGAATCAACCCACACCCCCGTTGTCCTTTACAACGTACCGGGGCGAACTTCATCCAACATTGAGGCCGCCACGGTCGGCCGCCTGTCGCAGCTTCCCAACATCATCGCCATCAAAGAAGCCTCCGGCAATATCGTGCAGCAGATGGAAGTATTGAGCGCGGTCAAGCTGGGATTCCGCGTTCTTTCCGGCGACGATTCTTACACCTTCCCGCTGATGGCCCTGGGAGGAATGGGAGTGATCTGCACAAGCTCAAACCAGATTCCCGGACAGATGACGAAACTCACCCACTTGATGCTCGAGGGCAAAATCGACGAAGCCCGTGAGCTCCATTTCCACTTGCTGCCCCTAATGCAGGCGAACTTTATCGAAACCAACCCCATTCCCGTCAAAGCCGGCCTTGCCATGATGGGCCTGATCGAAGAGATGTATCGCTTGCCTATGGTTCCGATGAAGCCCGAAAATCGCGCCAAACTGGAAAAGGTGATGGCCGCCCAGGGATTGTTGCAGCCGCAGAAGGTATAGCTCCTTATC
The DNA here is from genome assembly GCA_030040295.1 of Terriglobia bacterium. Classification (GTDB taxonomy): domain Bacteria; phylum Acidobacteriota; class Terriglobia; order UBA7540; family UBA7540; genus Bog-366. Next base: position 804 of record JASHTZ010000231.1, read on the forward strand.
GCGACCGAAACCGCGCCGGAATTCGGCGTTCACACCAACCACCGCTCTGCGATCTGATCATTCTGGTCAGCGGTGATGAGCCAGTTTAGAAGCGTGCCTTTCAGATCTCGCAGCACGTCGGCTGTGCCGGCGTCACTCCAGAGATTGCGCGTCTCGCCGGGATCATTCTCCAAGTCATACAACTCACCATCGCACGTCGGATAGTAGTTCAGCTTCCAGCGCTTGGTTCGGATCATCTTCGCATCGGGATGGAGAATTCCTTCCACTCCCTGCCCTGGCACAAAGGGATGGTAGGAGCTCTTTCCTTTACTGGCGGGCGGCGCGAAGACCTCGGGAATAATATTCTCGCAATAGACCGCCTCGCGCGGTGTGTAACGGTCCGCGTTTCCGGCGATCAGCGACGCGAACGACTGCCCCTGCACGTGGTCTGAAACCGGAACGCCGCAAAACTCCAGCAGCGTGGGAAGCAGATCGACCGCGCCGATGAGTTGTGAATATTTTCCAGCGACCACGTGATTAGGAAATCGCACCATCATGGGGATGTGAACGGAAGCTTCGAAGAGTACGTTCTTCCCTTGCAGGCCATGCTCGCCCAGTTGGTCGCCATGGTCGGTAGCGAAAACGACAATGGTGTTCTCGGCTTTTCCCGAACGTTCCAATTCATCCAGAATCTGGCCCATTTCATGGTCCACCATCGAGATGCCGCCGTAATATCCGCGATACATCCACTCGAGGCGCGTGCGGTCGATTTGATAAAGCGCGGCGCGCTCGATCTGCTTCTGCACCGGCAGGGGGAGCTTGCGAATTTCCTCAAGGGTCGCGAGCTTGGGCAGCGGAATATCCGCGTCGTCGTACATCGTGTCATAGGGAGGGGACACGACGAGCGGCGAGTGGGGCTTGAAGAAAGATGAATGCAGGAAGAAGGGCTTGGGCGAAGCGCAGAACTCGCGCAGAAGTTTCACCGTCTGCATGCCCGTCCAATGCGTGGGCGTGAATTCATAATCCACGTCAGAGTGAAACGGATTTTTCCCCGGCGGAATGTTGCGGGCGGGAGTGTAAATGGAAACGTCCGGCTTTGGATCGTGTTCCTTGCGCCAGCGAACGTAGTCGGAGTAAGGGTCGGTGGACTGCACGCCGTCATCGAGATATACGCGGTCGAAGCCCGTGGAGCGCGCCTGCTCATCCGTGGGCGGATAGAAGTGGAGCTTGCCCACCGATCCGGTCTGATAGCCATTGTCGCGCAGCATCCGCTGAATCATCACCTCGCGCGAGTCGCAGGGTGTATAGTTCACGCGATTTTTGTGGGAGTGGGGATAGCGCCCGGTGAGATAGCTGATGCGCGAGGGAACGCAGACGGCCGCCTGAACGTAAGCGTTGGAAAAATTTGCCGCGCCGGATGCCAGCCGGTCGAGATTCGGCGTCTTGATCAGTCGATTGCCGTTTGCGCCCAGGCAATCGAGCCGGTACTGGTCGGCAAACAGAATCAGGATGTTGGGTCTGCCGCCCGCGGGCGCGGCTGTGGCCGCGCCGGAGGCAAGCAAAGCGGAGCTCGTTTGGAGAAACTTTCGCCGGTTCATTCCGAATAGCGTGGTGCAGGGCCGCGACAACGCATCAATCGGTCCGCAATTACACCAGCATTTTATCCACGACGTTGCCCGCCACGTCGGTCAGCCGGAAATAGCGCCCCTGGAATTTGTACGTCAGCTTGGTGTGGTCGACTCCCAGGCAGTGCAGGATGGTAGCCTGCAAGTCGTGGATGTGCACCGGGTCTTCCAAGATGTTGTAGCAATAATCGTCAGTCTTGCCGAGGACCAACCCGGCCTTCACTCCACCGCCCGCCATCCACGTGGTGAAGCAGCGAGGATGGTGGTCGCGGCCGTAATTATCGTCAGTCAGCTTACCCTGGCAATACACGGTGCGGCCGAACTCACCGGCCCAAATCACCAGCGTCTCATCCAGCAGGCCGCGCTGCTTCAAATCGGCCACCAGTGCGGCGGAGGCCTGGTCCGTTCCCTTGGCTTGCAGGGAGATGTCGCGCGGCAGATCGCTGTGCTGGTCCCAGCCGCGATGATAGAGCTGCACGAAGCGCACTCCGCGTTCGGAAAGCCGGCGCGCCAGCAGGCAGTTCGCGGCGTAGGTGCCGGGCTTGCGCGAGGTCTCTCCGTACAATGCAAACGTGGACTCAGGTTCTTTGGAAAGGTCCATCAGGTCCGGTACCGAGGTTTGCATGCGATAAGCCATTTCGTATTGGGAAACGCGTGATTCAATCTCCGGATCGCCGTATTTCTCCGCCAGCAGGCGGTTCAGCTTGGCGACTCCGTCCAACATGCGACGGCGCGTGGTGGGGCTGATCCCCGGCGGGTTGGAGAGATAAAGCACGGGGTCGCCGCCGGCGTGAAACTTCACTCCCTGATATTTGGAAGGCAGGAAGCCATTGCCCCACAGTCGCGAAAACAGCGGCTGGTCAATGTTCAGGGCATTGGCCTGGGAAATCAGGACCACAAAAGCGGGAAGGTTCTGGTTCTCGCTGCCTAAACCGTAACTCACCCACGATCCCATGCTGGGGCGGCCCGGCTGCTGAGCGCCCGTCTGAATGAAAGTGATGGCCGGGTCGTGGTTGATCGCCTCAGTGTAGGTGGTCTTGATGATCGTGATGTCGTCCACGATTTTGGCCGTGTGCGGGAGCAACTCGCTCAGTTCCACTCCCGATTCGCCCGCCGGGTGAAACTTGAAAATCGAGGGCGTCACCGGCAGGGTCGACTGGCCGGAAGTCATGCCGGTAATGCGCTGGCCTTTGCGCACGGAATCCGGCAGGTCGGTGCCCTTCCATTTCACCAGGTTCGGTTTGTAGTCATACAAGTCGAGCTGGGAGGGCGCCCCGGACTGGTGGAGGTAAATGACACGCTTGGCCGTGGGCGCGAAATTGGGGAAGCCAAGCAGTCCTCCGGTCTTGGGGTCGAATCCGCCGGCCTCGGGAGCGGCATAGCCCTCACGAGTGAGCAAGCAAGCGAGCGCCGGAATTCCCAGCGCAACGCCTGCGGTGCTCCGGCGGAAGAAATGGCGACGGGTCATACGAAGAGCAAGTTCACGTGGGGAAGTAATTTCGGGGTCCATAAGAATCCACATCCTATAAGTATGATTTGTCTTGCTAAATCCGGTCGCTGTAGCGGCGCTCGATGAGCACCGCGCGACGGTCATTGACCGCCGCTACAGAATTTCGGGCAACAGTCGGAGACCGCCGCTGCAAACTACTCCTTCGTAATAGTTTCGTCCAAATTCAGAATAATGCTGGCCACCGTCGTCCAGGCGGCGAGTTCCTTGGGGTTCAGCTTCGGGCTGCTCCTGGTCGCGCCGACGCCGAGCAGTTCGGACGCCTGGTCGCTGTGCGCGCGGTAATCGGCCATTGAATCCTGAGCCTCATCCACCAGGATGGCGCGCTCCTGGGCGTCGGGCATTCGGCCCGTGGCCAGACGGAAGCCGAAATCAACTCGCGCGGCAGCGGTCTTGCCGCCCTGAGTCATCATACGCGCGGCAAGAAAGCGCGCGGCTTCCACGTATGTCGGGTCATTCATCAGCACCAACGCCTGAAGAGGCGTGTTGGTAACGGTGCGGCGTGCCGTGCATTTCTCGCGATCGGGCGCGTCAAAGGTGACGAGCGCGGGCGGCGGCACGGTTCGCTTCCAGAAGGTGTACATGCTCCGCCGATAGAGGTCGCGGCCCGTTGATTCCGTATAGGTCTGGGCGCTGTAACCCGCCCCAAACGCCATCTCTTCCCACAGGCCTTTGGGCTGATAGGGGAAAACGCTCGGGCCACCGATGCGGTAATCGAGCAAGCCGCTAACGGCCAGGGCGTTGTCGCGGATCTCCTCTGCGGGCAGGCGGAATCGCGGGCCGCGCGCCAGCAGTCGATTCTCCGGGTCACGCTCCCTCATCTCCGGAGTCTCCACCGAAGACTGGCGATAGGTCGCGGATGTCACGATCAGCCGTTGCATCTCTTTGACGTTCCACCCCGTGCGCACGAATTCCGTGGCAAGCCAATCGATGAGCTTCTGATTGCTGGGCATCTCACCCTGCGATCCGAAATCCTCGGAGGTTTTCACGATGCCGACGCCGAAATATTGCTGCCAAAAGCGGTTCACCGCCACGCGCGCGGTGAGAGGATTCGTAGGACTGACAATCCACTTGGCAAGCCCCAGGCGATTCATGGGCAGCCCCGGAGCCATGGGAGGCAGAAACGCCGGAGTCCCGGCCGTCACTTTCTCCTCGGGGTTGTCATACTGCCCGCGGCCCAGCACATACGTATCG
>JASHTZ010000030.1 GCA_030040295.1 Terriglobia bacterium
GAGCCGCATTGCTCATTCCCTTCTAACCCGGAGGCCATCGGTTGGAGTTAGCATCCCCTACTCTAGAGTGAATGTAAATGGTCTGGGTTTCTTGCACCCCAATTCGGAGATTGCCGCCTCACCAGGCATCTTTCTTGACAGTCCTGGCACTGAGGTGTTACAGACAGGAATCTGACACCGGACTTTCCGCCATGAAGATGCGAGACTTATTATTCTATGAGGCGCATTTCGGACCGAAAGCATCCAAACACAGGAGGAACATGAAATGAATCTGCGAAAACTGGGAAATTCCGGGCTGGAAGTTTCGTCCCTGGCCTTCGGGGGAAATGTTTTTGGTTGGACTGTGGATGAGCCCGCCTCATTCCGGCTGCTCGACGCATTCGTCGCAACGGGATGCAATTTTATCGATACGGCCGACGTCTATTCGAAGTGGGTGCCGGGTAATAAAGGCGGCGAGTCTGAGACTATTTTGGGAAACTGGTTGAAGCGCAGCGGCAAGCGCCGGCAGGTGGTGATTGCCACTAAAGTCGGGATGGAAATGGGTCCCGCGCAGAAAGGGCTCTCCAGGAGTTACATCCTGCGGGCCGTGGAAGATTCTCTCAGGCGTCTTCAAACCGATTATATCGATCTCTACCAATCGCACGTGGATGACACGAGCGTACCGCTGGCGGAAACTCTGGAAACTTACGCGGAATTAGTGAAGCAGGGAAAAGTGCGAGCCATTGGCGCGTCCAATTACAAGGCCGACCGGCTGGGCGAAGCGCTGCGGACGAGTAAACAGCATGGCTTTCCTGCTTACCAGAGCCTTCAGCCCAATTACAACCTGTACGACCGCGAGGAATTCGAATCCGGCCCGGAAACTGTTTGCCGCGAGAACGGATTGGGCGTGATCCCCTACTTCCCGCTGGCCAGCGGTTTTTTGACGGGTAAATATCGCTCGGAAGCGGATCTTGCGGCGAGCAAGCGCGGGCAGTTCGTGAAGAAGTATCTTAACGATCGGGGACTCAAAATCCTGCGCGCATTGGATGAGCTTTCCCGGGAGCTGCGCTCCACGCCCGCCAGGATTTCTCTGGCCTGGCTGATGGCCAGACCTTCCATTACTGCGCCCATTGCCAGCGCCACAAGCCTGGATCAACTCAACGACTTGATCGGCGCGGCTGAGCTGAGGCTGGACTCGGCATCGCTCAACCGGCTGAATCAGGCCAGCGCTTACGCGCATGCAGCGGTGTAAAATTCACGAAGCAGGGAGGCTTACCATGAAACATGCCCCGGAATTCCTTCGGCTGGTTGATGACGCGAGGGCGCGCATTCGCGAGACCGATGTTCAGGAAGTCAAAAAGCGGCTGGACGTCAAAGAGACCTTTACGCTCATCGACGTGCGCGAGGACAGCGAATGGGCCAAAGGCCGTCTGCCCACGGCGATTCACATCTGCAAGGGTGTCATCGAGCGCGACATCGAAAATGCCGTGCCGGTAAAGGCCACTCCCATCGTACTTTACTGCGGCGGCGGATTCCGCTCCGCGCTGGCCGCGGACAATCTGCAAAAAATGGGCTATACCAACGTCATTTCCATGGACGGCGGGTGGCGTGGATGGACGGAGGCCGGCTTGCCGACCGTGCGGGATTGACGGTGGTGAATAGGCGCAGGCAAAATCTTAAGTTCCTGTTGAAACGAATCCGAATCAAAGCGTCGACCCCACATTGAATACCCTCGAACTCGCAATTTTGATCTGGCTGGGCTCACTGGTGGCGGGCCTGCTGGGAGCACTGACCGGGCTGGGCGGCGGAATTGTGGTTACTCCGCTGTTGACCCTGGCATTCGGGGTGGACCTTCGTTACGCCATCGGCGCCAGCCTGGTCTCCGTGATCGCCACGTCCTCCGGCGCGGCAGCCGCGTATGTGAAGGAAGGTTTCACCAACATGCGCATCGGCATGTTCCTGGAGGTCGCCACTACGGTGGGCGCAGTGACGGGCGCGACGTTAACAACCCGCCTGCCCGCTTCCAAAATCGCAATCATTTTCGGAATCGTGCTTCTCTGTTCGGCGTATTTCTCGAGCCGTCCGGCCTCCTCACGCGCCACAGCTCCGCCCGATCGCATTGCCACGATGCTGCGGCTGGACTCCCAATATCCCTCCGATACCGGTCCGCAGGAATACCACGTGCGCGGAGTTCCTCTGGGTTTTGGTTTGATGTTTGTGGCAGGAACACTCTCCGGCCTGCTCGGAATCGGCAGCGGTGCGATGAAGGTGATCGCCATGGACCAGGCGATGCACGTTCCCTTTAAGGTGTCCACCACCACCAGTAATTTCATGATCGGAGTCACCGCCGCCGCAAGCGCGGGGATTTACCTTCATGGCGGCTACATTGATCCTGGGCTTGCCATGCCCGTGATGCTGGGTGTTTTGCTGGGGTCGTTGGTTGGAGCGCGCGTGCTCCCCAGGACTCGTACCGCAAAGCTGCGGGCGCTCTTCGGCCTGGTGGTGGCCGTACTGGCGGTGGAAATGATCTATCACGGTGTGACGGGAAGAATCTGAAATGGCTAACACCCCAAATCGCTGGACCGACCAACGAGTCGAGACGATCATCGCCAACCTGTTGCGCGCCGGAGTGATCCTGGCCGCAAGTGTTGTCACTCTCGGTGGAGTGATTTTTCTGGTTCGGCATGGCCGCGAGATTCCTCACTACGCCGTCTTCGCCGGCGAGCCCAAGGAGCTGCGCTCGATGCGGGGGATTCTGGGTGCGATTTCTTTTCGCGGGCGCAATATCATTCAGCTCGGCCTGCTCATTCTGATTTTCACTCCGGTGGCCCGCGTGGCCTTCTCGGTGGCCGCGTTCGCACTGGGACGTGACCGGCTCTATGTAGGTCTCACCCTGGCGGTTCTGGCCATACTTGTCTTCAGCCTGACGGGCGGGCATTTCTAGGATTGGATCTTTGACCCGCAAACCGTCACTTCATTCCAGGTCCGTTCGCCTTGCCTTACCCTGAAAATCTGCGTAATCTGCGGGCCATGAATCCGGACCACCTACGCCAACTGAAAAACGAATTTGAGTTTCTGCTCGGCCAACTCCGTCATCCGGTGCTGGTGGAGAACCAATCCGAGCTGATGGACCTTACTGCGGCGAGCTGGCGGTTGAACTTGGAGTTCGGCAAACTAATTTTCACTGCCTGGAATTCGGGCAAGTCCATCTCCCGGCGCGTGGAGGAAATCGCATTTCGCGACCATGACCGATTCGGGGTTTTTGTTCGCCGACCCGGCGGGCGTGAAACTGGAACCTTGGAATTTCGTGAATTGACCTCACCCGCGAGCGCGAGCCGAGGCGGCGGTCGCAAGGGGTTCCGCCAGCAACTGATGGCCTTGTTGGAGCGTGAATACCGTGGGTGGAAATTTGAGCGAGTCACTAATCGTTCAGACCGTGAGCATACTTTCTCGGCCTGGTACACCCGCGGGCTGGCGAGGCAAGGCCGGTCTGCCTGGGCTTTCCTCGGACTAAGCGAAGAAGAGGGCGCGGCCGCGGCGGATGGCGTCCTGGCTTTTGGCCTGATCTGGCTCGATTGGTTGCGCAGCCGGATGGAAGGCATCACGATCGGTCAACTGAAGCTCTTCCTTCCCCCCGCGGCCGTCCGCGTGATTGCCCATCGCGCTGCATTTCTGGATCCCCGCCTGGTGAGCGTGGAAATCTGTGAATGGCGTCCGGGCATACAATCTCACGTTCAAGTCGATCTGAGGGATTACGGGAACATTGAGACCCGCCTTGCACCGCGACGCCAGGCTGAGTTGTTGAAGGAAAGCCACGCGCGTTTAATCCATAACTTGCTCGGGGAACTGAGGGATGCGGTCGAAATCTTTCCGGATCCTGCTGGTGCAACTTCCTCGTTACGCATCGCGGGGCTGGAAGTGGCGCGCATCGAGGGACAATTGGCGCCCCGCGTTTATTATGGCCTTGAGGGCAATGCCCACCGCCTGGACGAATCATCCCACAACGCTTTCCTGGAATTTCTCGACGAAGTGCGAAGGATCCGGTGCGCAGACACCCCCGAGCCGCAGCACGATTTCTACCGGCTTCAGTCCGAACGCTGGTTGGAAAGCCTGCTGTTCCGTGATATTACCCGCATCGACCCGGCCTTTTTGCCCGAACACGTCTATCCCCAGGTCCCGGCGTTCTCAGGGACCGATCGAGGCGTCATTGACCTTCTTGCTTTGACTCGGCGGGGTCGCCTGGCGGTGGTGGAACTTAAGGTCCAGGAAGAAATAAATCTCCCGCTTCAAGGACTGGATTATTGGCTGCGCGTGAATTGGCTTCAGCAGCGCAATCAATTCAAGGAATTCGGATACTTTCAGGGCTGCGAACTTGCGCTGGCGCCGCCAATGCTCTACCTGGTGTCGCCCGCCTTCCGGTTCCACTCCACGACGGAGAAGCTCCTGGCGTACTTTGACGGCAAAGTTGAAGTTGTTTTGATCGGAATAAACGACTCCTGGCGCAAGCAAATCAAAGTGCTATTTCGCCGCCCGATCACCAGGACCGCTTGAAGTATTTCAGATTCGCCAAGGCAGGAGGAGCTTCGCAGGTTGGACAGTCGCATGGATGTTAAATGCCCGAAATTCCGTACTTTCCGTAAATTTCCTCTTGGCGTAATGTGGGGAATCTGGTATAGGAATGAACTGTTCTCGCCTTTCGTGGTCTTTGTAGGATATACCTATGCGGCTAAGGTTTTGGGGAGTGCGCGGCTCTACGCCCACTCCGCTGCCTGAGAATCTACGTTACGGGGGTAACACTCCCTGCCTGGAATTTCGTTCCGACGCCGGTTCCCTGCTTATTGCCGATTGCGGCAGCGGCCTGAGAATGCTTGGGAAGTCATTGAAGAGGGAGTTTGCGGGAAAGCCCATCCGCGCCAACATCCTTATCACTCATTTCCACTGGGACCACATACAAGGCCTCCCGTTTTTCGTTCCTCTCTATCATGAGGCAAATCAATTCCACATTTATTCATACCGGCCTCGCGGTGGATCCCTCGGAGAGACTCTGGGCGGTCAGATGAGTCAACCTTACTTCCCCGTCAACATGTCTGCAATGCGTGCCAAACGCAAGTATACGGAAGTGTCCGACAAGCCTTTTGAGCTCGACGACTTTCGTATTCGTCCGGCCCGATTGAACCATCCCCAAGGCTGCCTTTGTTACCGCATCGAGAACAATGGAAGATCGATTGTCCTGGCCACCGACAATGAGCCGGGCGACCCTAAGGGCGATCGCACCTTGCGGAAAATTTCCGAGGGCGCGGACGTGCTCATTTACGATTCCCAATACGAGCGCCGGCAGCTTGAGGGTGAGAAGAAAGGCTGGGGTCACGGAACCTGGGACGAAGGGGTGAAAATTTGTAAGGAATGCGGAGTCAAGGAATTGATCCTCTTCCACCACGATCCGGACAGCGACGATCAGGCCATCGATGACCTTCAGCAGCGCGCCCGGGAGCGATTCCCGAGCACCCGGGCGGCGTTCGAGGGAATGGAAATTACGCTCTAGTCCCGCCACCCGCAAGCAGGCCTTCTCAGAATTTCCGCTCCGAATCCAGCAGCAGAGTCACCGGGCCGTCGTTCACCAGTTCCACGTCCATCATGGCGCGGAAGCGTCCGGTTTCCGTGCGGATTCCCAGCTTGCGCATTGAGGTGACGAAACTTTCGTAGAATGCCTGAGCCTGCCTGGGGGGCGCGGCTTGGTCGTAGCTCGGGCGTCTGCCCTTTCGGCAATCGCCATAGAGCGTGAATTGCGAAACGCAAAGCGCCTGACCGCCGGTTTCAAGCAGCGATCGATTCATTTTCCCCCCGCCGTCATCAAAAACCCGCAGGTTTGCGATCTTCTCCGCGAGCGCCGCGCCGGCAGTTTCAGTATCGTCCTTTCCCACGCCCAGCAGCACCAACAAACCTGCGCCGATTTGGCCCACCACCTCTGCGCCAACCCGCACTTCCGCGCGCTTCACTCGCTGAACCACCGCACGCATTTTGGGGAGACTCCTCCGTTTGGCGAACGCCGTCCTTCAGGCATCAAGTCTATCCCGAATCCGCTATAATAACTTGTATGGGAGGTGGCCGCGCGCAGCATTGTGTGTCACCCGGTCTCGCGGAAAGGGTTGGATTCAAATGAAGATAACGGCCTTAATTGTGGATGATGAGCAGCCGGCGCGTGATGAACTCGCATTTCTCCTGAAGAGCTTTGCGGACATCGAAGTGGTGGGGCAGGGAAAGAACGGTGTTGAAGCGGTAAGCATGGTACGTGACCTGAACCCCCAGTTGGTTTTTCTGGATGTTCAGATGCCCGGTGTGGACGGGTTCGGCGTCATCAAGCGCCTGCTCGAGAAGAAAACGCGTCTTCCGTTTTTCATTTTCGCCACAGCCTATGACCAGTATGCCGTGCAGGCTTTTGACGTAAGCGCCATCGATTACCTTTTGAAACCCATCGCCAAGGCTCGCCTGGAAAAAGCCATTCAGCGCGTGCGGCGTCTGCTCGAAACTTCTGACTCCACCAGCCAGAAGCTAGACCGCCTGGTGCAGATGGCGGAACAGCGCCCCTCCCCCGCTCAGAGGGGCAAGCTGGTGATCAAGAGCGCCAACCGGCATTTCCTTGTCGACAAAGACGACGTGATTTATGCCAGCATCGAAGACGGCGTCATCAGCATCGTGACGCGCGAAATGGAAGGCCAGTCAAACTTCCGCACGGTGGAAGAACTGCAATCCAACCTGGATCCTGAAGTTTTCTGGCGAGTGCATCGCTCCTATCTCGTCAACGTGAACCACATCAAGGAAGTGGTGCCCTGGTTCAAGAGCTCCTACCAACTTAGAATGGAAGATCGCAAGCAGACGGAAATTCCCGTCAGCCGCGCTCAAACGCGCAAGCTGCGCGAACTTCTCAATCTGTAACTTTGAGGTTGCGCGGAGTTCGCCAGCCGTCCCTGCTGCTTACCCTTTGACCTTCCTGAATTCGTTCGCAATCGCCCGCGCCAGCCCCGCCATCGTCGCTTCCTTCGCCTCCACGGTTACGCTCAATCCGAGCTTGCGGAGTGTTGCGGAGGTAATCGGGCCAATTGAGGCGATCACCACGCCGCGAAGAATTTCCACCGCGCGGTCTTCGCCGACCAGGTTGACGAAATTGGCGGCCGTGGACGAGCTGGTGAAGGTAATCGCGTGCGGTGGCGGACTCAAGAGGCGGGAAAGCTCCTGGGGCGAAAGATCCGGCAGCACTGTCTGGTAAGCTTCCACCACCTCCACGCGCGCGCCGCGCTCTTCGAGCGCGCGAGGCACAAGGTCGCGGGCCACGCGCGCTCGGGGAATCAGAAAAGCTTTACCACGCAGGTCGCCATCTCCCAGTGCGGCGAGCAACCCCTCCGCCACATATTCCTTCGGCATGATGTCCACTTTCACGCCCGCGCGCGCGAATTCGGCCGCCGTGGCGGGGCCGATGGCGCCGATTATCAACCCCTTGAGCGCGCGGGAATCGCGTCCTGACGCAGCGAGGCGCGCCAGAAAGTTGCTCACCCCGTTCGCCGACGTCGCCAACAGGTAGTGAAACTCCTCCAGGCGGCGGATTGCGGAATCAAGCGGTTCCCATGAGCCGGGCGGGCGAATGGCGATGGTAGGA